>JABDKK010000085.1 GCA_013002265.1 Candidatus Nitrosopumilus sp.
CTACTATTGGTTAGATGATAGACCCGATGTTTTCCACCCTCTTTGGTTAGTGGCATCGTTTATTTGGTATGGAGCAATTGTGGGTGCGATAATTTTCATTCATAGCAAAACGCGATTGGGGTATCTAATAGCTGGCGTGTTATCTTGGGTGACTTTGGTATTTTGGCTTTTGGATAACTTTCACGTTGTTTTTCAAACATCAGTAATTGCTTCTCAACCAAATGAGTTGATTACGCTTAGAAATTTTGTTGGAATTGGTCTTGCATCAATTACTGTAATTGCATCTCACAATCTGTTTCATAAGGTCCTAGATTACCAGTTCAAAGGTAAACCTATTTGAAATAATTCATTGAATCTCTTTTTTTAATTTAAGCAAAACATCATTTGTCATCCTTAACAATCCCTATGTGCTGTGGTCTCATTCAAAGTCTCTTCTTATAATAAAAGATGCAGATTTTTTTAGATAGCCAGTTGTATGTTCTGTTGTGTCAGAATCTAATTATTTGTGCCTATGCATCATGAAAAATTTGTAAAAAAGAATCCTCTGGAACATGTAGATTTGCAAATTTTGATGGCTGAATGATTTTTGCAATGATTTCCAATCCTTCTATGGTTCTAATACTGGGTTTGCTGAAAAATGAATTGGCATCAACTGCAAAAACCTGATTATTTTTTACTGCATTTAGACTATTCCATGATTTATCATTTTTTAATGTTTTTTCATATTCCTCTATAGTTCTCTTTACATCAAACCCACATGGCATTAAAATAATGATGTCTGGCTGCAAATCAAAAATTTCTTGAAAATCTAATCTTCTTGAGTCCTCTCCTATTCTACTGATTAAATTCACTCCTCCTGCAAACTGAATCATTTCTGGAATCCAGTGGCCAGCTGTAAAAAACGGTTCAATCCACTCTATAGCTAAAACTTTGGGGCCTTTGGCATTATTTTCTTTTTTAACGCCCTGTATTCTTTTCTCAAGTGACTCTACAATCTCTTTGGCCTTTGATTTTTTATCAAGAATGTCTCCTAACTCAATTACAGAATTTAAAATCTCATGTAGGTTGTGTGGATCCATTGAAAATATCTTTGGCTTGGTTTTTAGAATTGTTAGTGCCCTTTGAACTTGATTAGTGTGAGCTGCGCACACCTCACAGGTTTCTTGAGAAATGATCAGGTCTGGCGCTGCTTTTTTTAGGTTTTCCTCATTTAATACAAAAATATTATTACCGTCATTTAGTAATTCACAAGTTGCCTTGTCTATCTCTTTACTAGAAAGTTCATCTGAATTTATTACTGAATTGATAACTATTGGTTTTAATTTTGCATCTGATGGATATTTACACTCATGTGTTACACCGTAAAGACTATCCTCTACTCCAAACGCATACAGTAATTCTGTTGCACTTGGTAAAAAAGAGACTATTCTCTTAATTGACATGCTTTTTTTTTACTTCCTGTCACTTAAACATCATCTGCTTACCAATAGTCAATAGCATTGATCAGACATCATTATAGCCTAAATCTACGCACAAATTATTGTGAGTTCTGACTCTCAAGAAATAAGACGATCAATTTTATTCAAGTGGCATGAGACCCTTTCAAAATATGGAAATCTTTTTTCATCTGATTCTGTAAGTGGGACTAGTCCCCCCTCTGTCTTTGTGGGATCTTATAATTACCCAAAAGTTTTTGCTGGCCCAATGGTTCCGCCAGTTCATGGTGATACAACAATCCTTGACAATCCTGAAAAATGGATTGGAAAGTCACTTGAAGAAATTGTTAATTTTAGATTGAATTTAATTCGTGGAACCAAAAAAATACCAATAGAACAAACAGAAGGACGATACATTGAAAATTTGCAGGAGGTTTCCATGTCCTCAAAACCTACTGATTCTGATTTAGTGTTTACAAAATTGCCATCGTCAAATATTTCACTTGATGGTGAAAGTGCTCCATTTGGACCAATGGGCGAAATAAAATCTGCTAAGTTTTCTGGAACCTCATCAGTAAAACCAATCGAAAAGGTATTTTACGATCATGACTTAAAAGCCCAGGATGCTGTTTTGAATCTATATAATTCTGGAATCGAAATTTCAAAAATTCAAAAATGTTTTAGCATCGGAATGCTAGGACAAAAAAGAAAAATTGTTCCAACAAAATGGAGTATTATTGCCATAGATGACATTATCTCAAATTCCCTGGCAGATGAGATACTTGATTATGGGTTGATTGATTCGTGTCAAATTTTTTCATTTGCACATTTGGGAAATCTCTTCTCTGTTGTTCTGTTTCCACATCGATGGATTTTTGAGATGATTGAAGCTTGGTACTCAAACGGTATTTTGGGATTTGGATCTGATTCAGAGGATGCCCGTGGAATAGACCATCCTCCTGCTATTGCTGGTGCCTATTTTGCTGCAAAATTAGGCGTTTTAGAGTATTTATCCAAAAATAAAATACAGGCAGGTGTTGTGGTTTTACGAGAAATTAGACCTGAGTATGCAATTCCTGTGGGAGTGTGGCAAGTTCGTGAGGGGATTCGTCAGGCAATGAAACAAAATTCTTTGAACGCAGATAATTTTGATGATGCTCTATTAATTGCATCTAAAAAATTGAGCATTTCAAAAAATGAATGGATATCTCATGGAAAAATCTTGGATATGATGAGGCAAAAAACACTATCGGATTTTTTCTGAAATTGATTTGGAAATTTTTATTCTTTACAATATGTATCAAACAAGTTTCCTGTTGAAGAATCTGCGTAAAGTAAAAAATATGTCTGCCCAGCAAGGTATTTTTTATCAAATTGCCCTATAATTGGATTAATTTCAGATAATATGTAACCGATCGTGATTTTACCATCTCTGTATTCTTGAATCAACTTTTGGAATTGCTCTTTTTCAAATTTGTTTAAATCTGCAGAAAAAAACCCAAGAATGTGCAATAAGACATTACAGTGCGTCTTTATAGTTGGTTCTTTTTTAAACGATTCATTCAGATACTTTTCATATGATTCAAAGATATCTTCCCATTGACTTTTTTCCTTGTTAGCAACAATATTGCCTAATATTTTTAAGACTATTTGATCATGTGCCATCAACATGTACTTATTTGCAGTGTGAAATTTTATAAGATCTTTAATTTGCTTTGATTCTTTAACTTCCCTGAATCGGTTTAATACGAACTCCTTTATTTGTGCCTCTGATACCTGATTTTTTTCATTAATCTCTTGATTTTTGCTCACTTGATTAATTCTAATCCATTTGCATATAAGCAACGGCCATTTTATCTGCTAGTGCCACAGAAATTTTTGTCTTATATCAATTATTACCACTAGATTGATAATTAGCACTAGTTTAAATAGTAAAAGCCCTAAACCATACTAATGAAAATTGCAATAACGTCAATCATCGCCACAATTATGATTGCATCTACAATGTCTTTTGCACATGCCGAAGTTCCTGATTGGGTTAAAAACAATGCAGGATGGTGGGCAGATGGAACAATTTCTGAATCAGAATTTCTTACTGGAATTGAGTTTTTGATAAAGGAAAATGTAGTTGTTGTTCCACCAACAACCGTATCTGCTCAGTCCACAGAAGGAGTTCCTG
>JABDKK010000098.1 GCA_013002265.1 Candidatus Nitrosopumilus sp.
CAATAATACTAACTATATCCCCATGCACGTTGTGCTCCAAGTTAAATTTGAACCAAAAATTTTCAAAATTATTTATAGCGACATTGTAATTGGATTTTGTGCCGGAGTGTTTTTTCTTTGATACAAAAGATTCCTTGTTTCTGACTAATTTAAGATCCAACTTTGCCATATTCGATATTCTCAAAATAATTGATAAAGGAGTCTATTCAATTTGAAATCTAATTTAATCTCAAAGAGTGAGACCTCGGCACTCTTAAAGACAGTCTCAGAAAAATGGGGAATGGAATTTCCAAAAATAAAAAATCTCAAAGTTCACAAGATTTCAGATGAAGCTCAAATAATTACTGGAAACGGTATGAAAATTTTAAAAGTAAATGACGATTATCTTCCATTTTTATCAGAGACCAAAATGCTAGAAAGATTTCCAAATGTCACAGTAGACATGGGTGCTGTCAAATTCATGTGCAAAGGTGCAAATGTAATGAGGCCAGGAATTAAGACATTTACAGAATTTGAAAAAGACAGGCTTGTTTGCATTGTTGAGGAATCACAACACAAATTCTTAGCAGTTGGAAAAGCAATGGTTTCAAGTTCGGAATTAGAAAGCATGGAGAAAGGAGAAGTGATTAAAAATTTGCATTATATTTCTGATAAATTTTGGGAAACAGGCAAAACGATCTACGATTAGGGATTTCCCATTAGTTTGTGTACAAATTCTTGTAGATTTTTAATGTGAGTTCCCTCCCAATACACCTGATTGCATTTCTTGCATTTCCAAAATTCATCATTATATTCATAACACCTTGAGGAATTTCATTTTTTATTTGTAATTTATTGATTTGTGATGTTACAGAATTACATTTGGTGCATCTGGCAGTTTCTCCAGAAATTTCATTTAATTTTAACGGAATAATTTTCAGTATTTCTAAAAATTGTTCGATTTCATTTTGCGATGCAATCAAAACTGAGGAAGTTTTATCCTTTCTTGCCTTTTCAACCAAAAGACGGTCTCTTGAGATTATTATTATTGACTCATTCTTTGCTTTCTCAATTAATTTTAAATCGTCAATATCTGAGAAACATTCAGAATCATATCCAAATAATCGCAATTTCCTTGCAATATTTCCCAGCATTGCATCAACTAAAAACAGCATTAGCGAGTATAATGAAAAAATTCTACTTTAGTTCTTCTGAAAATTCTTCGGTTCCTTCATTTGTAATAACTAGGAAATCTACACCGTCACCACTTGCAGAATCTCTAAGGGCAGCAGAACGAACTGCATGTCTTGCCAAGTCTACTGCCTCATCTTTTGTCATGTTTGGTTTGTATTGGGGATCAAGTACACCTAATGCCATTTCTGCACCAGTTCCTACTGCAGCATATTCATCTGGGAGAACTGAACCTAATGGGTCAAGAGTATACATTATTGGCTTATCAACAACACCGCCAACAATTACCTGTGTCAGTAATGGAAAGTATCTTCGCTCATACATCATATTTGACATCATTTTAGCAACGGTATTTGGAGGAATCTCTCGTTTTAGTTCCATCTTTCTGATTTTTGCTAGTGCTGCAATTTGCAATGTAAGTATCTGCATGTCAGCTACCAAACCAGCACAAGTTGCACCGACCTTGGGAGTAATAGGAAATGTTTTCTTTGTTGATTTGCTTACAAGAAAGTTTCCAAATGCGATCCTCTTCTCGCTGGCAAAAACTACGCCGCCATCAAAAGTAATTCCAACAGCAGTTGCTCCTGGCATATACATTGACATAATTCAAATAATTTTGCAGCATAATAAAGGGCTTTCTACATTTCATGCGTAATTTTTGGGCAAAATAGTTATACTGAAAATACGATAGTATTCCATTGACTACGGCT
This sequence comes from Candidatus Nitrosopumilus sp., assembly GCA_013002265.1. Taxonomy (GTDB): domain Archaea; phylum Thermoproteota; class Nitrososphaeria; order Nitrososphaerales; family Nitrosopumilaceae; genus Nitrosopumilus. The sequence continues at coordinate 1,881 of JABDKK010000098.1, forward strand.
GAGATTAAACCAAAGTTACTAAACGATGTTGTCTTTATGGGTTTGAGATCAGCTATTGGTGTGATCTTTATTGTTCACGGAGTTGGAAAATTCAATCCCGGATTTGCAAACTTTTTGGGCAGTCTAGGAATACCTGCAGAAATGCAAATTCCAATTGCATTAGCAGAATTGATTCCAGGAATATTGTTAATTGTCGGCGTACTGAGTAGATTCTCATCTGCACTGCTATCAATCATTATGCTAGGTGCAATATTCCACGTAAAGGGAGCACAGAGCCTTACAGGTGAGAGAGGATTTGAAATAGATCTGATTTTGCTTGCATCAGTACTAGTCATCATGATTGCAGGACCAGGAAGAATTTCGCTGTCGCAGATCATAAAGAAAATTCCAAGATGCATTCATTAGGATTTTCCAAAGTTTTCCATTATCAGGCAGATACACTTTGTAGTCTTCTTTAACAAATCTACTCGTGCAAATTCGTTTGGTGAATGAATTCTTGAAAAAATGTATGTACTTCCAATTGATATACAAGGAGCCCCTAGAATATCAACAAAAGGATGCATAGGTCCAGTTCCGGCATTTGATACATTTAGAATAGATTTTCCAAACGCCTTATCAGCTGCCATCTTAACTTGGTTTACAAATGGTTCAGTAGACTTGGTTCTAGCTGCTGCCTCACCATGATATATTTTGATTTTAACATCAGAAAATCCATTTGATTTCAGATGTTTTTTTAATCGCATTATCTGTTTTTTTGGATCCATTTTTGGTACTAATCGGAAATCAATTTTTACTAATGCATGGCCAGGCAAAACAGTTTTTGCCCCATCTCCAGAATATCCTGAAACAAATCCTGCAATATTGCAAGTAGCTCCTCCTACAAGCGCTTTTTTAGCTTCCATTCCCTTCTTATTTCCTACAAATGAAGATATACCAAATTCTTTTTTGAACACATTTTCGTCAAATGGTTCTTTGCGGATAATTTCTAGGTCATTTTTGGATAACGGTGTAACCTCCTTGTACCAATCTTTGATCAGAATTTTGCCATTAGAATCTCTAAGAGTTTTTACTGCTTCAATTAATCTCCATGCAGGGTTTTTTATCAAAACAGCTAAACTAGAGTGTGCATCAATTTTTGACTCATTCACAGATAATTCTACAAACAACAGTCCTTTCATTCCTAGACCAATGATAGGTCTATTTTTTGCATCAACATATCCAAATTCCCAGATAACACCATCACATGAGAATTTCTTTTTGTATTTTTTCAGATATTCTTCAATATGGGCACTTCCGGTTTCCTCCTCTCCCTCTATTACGAATTTAATATTGCAAGGAACGTCACCTGTTGTTTTAAGACACGCATCAACTGCTTTGATTCTTGTAATTAGTTCACCTTTATCATCAGTTGCACCTCTTCCAAAGATTTTGTTTCCTTTCTTGGTTCCACTAAATGGCGGATCATCCCACAAACCAAACGGCTCAGCAGGCTGAACATCATAGTGATTGTAAAACATCAGTGTCTTTGTAGGATTTTGTTTTGATTTTATTTCACCATAAACAATTGGTGCGACTCCTTTTTTTAAGCGAAGGATTTCAGATTTGATGCCTGTTTTTTTAAGAATTTTCTGTACTAGGTTTGCACATTCTTCAATTCCTTCATTTTTTGCAGAAACACTTGGTTGTCTAATCAAGGTTTGAAGATCAGATATTAATTCAGTCATGTGCGAGTCTACGTGTTTTAGAGATTCCATGTTATTCACACGAGCTTGTCAAAAGGCCTCATAACAGGTGCGATGAATTCAAGCAAATCCATTGATGTCATGTGAAGACCGGTTTTCTTTTGAACTGCTTTTCCAGCCAAACCATTTATGAAAGTGGCTGCTGCTGCTGATTCCAGCGGATTTCTGTTTCGTGAAAGAATTCCGGCAACCAAACCAGATAAAACATCACCAGTTCCGCCTACAGTCATTGCTGGTATTTTTTTCTCATAGAGGTAAGTCG
>JABDKK010000112.1 GCA_013002265.1 Candidatus Nitrosopumilus sp.
GATGAAACCCCCGCTACTTCCTTCTCCGCCAGCTTGAGCTTTAGACTTTATCATCAAGTCAATCACATTTGCTTCACCCACTTTAGATCTCTTTACAGTTCCACCGCTTTCTTTGATGAATTTCTCAATTGATATACTGGTATCCATACTTAGAACAAAACTTTTGTAACCTAATTCTAGAGATTTTGCAACACCTAATCCCAAAGTAACGTCTGGAATCTGTTTTTTACCATTTCTAACTACCACTAGGCGATCTCCATCCAGATCAAATGCAAAACCAATCTCATTTTTTGTGGATGCGGCAATTAAATCAGATAATGTGTCTGTTGTTGGATCTGGACCTCTTGAACAATTATCTAAATTTTCATTAACAATTTGTACATGGCATCCTAGTTCGGTTAGTAACTTTGGAGCAAAATCCCTTGCTGCCCCTCCTCCTATATCTACAACTATTTTTGGACTATTGTTGATATTTCCAATAATTTTTTTTGCATCCTCAATATAAGAGGATGAAACATCTTTTTTAATTCCAGTTTCAGATTTATCCACTTTTTGATTTTCTAAAATCTGCGGTAATTCTTTTTCATTGATACCACGGCCATCAATTATGAATTTCATACCATTCCATTCAATTGGATTGTGGGATGAGGAAACTATAATTCCTGAACCATAATTCCGTGATTCTCTGAATACTACTGGAGTTGGTACCATTCCCAAATCAAATACATTAATTCCATTTTTCATCAATGCCGAAGTAGCAGCATCTTTGATCATTTCTCCTGAAGGCCTTGTATCCATTCCTATAACGCATTTTTTTGATTTGATAAGTGATGAAAAATTATTGCAAAATTGTAACACGTCTTTGAGATTAAGATCATCTCCAAAAATTCCCCTAATTCCAGAAATTGTTTTCTTCAATTGTTCTAACTTGGAAAGGCTTTTTATTAACTCTGATGGATTTATCCAAAAGTGCCTTGGTAGCTCAGCCTGGTAGAGCGAACGCCTCGTAAGCGTTAGGTCACGGGTTCGTATCCCGTCCGAGGCTTTGATTTGTAAAATATCTGATATTGATTATAAAATTGTCGAGAGAATTATTCATCTAAGGTTTCAATATCTACTTCTAGTTCTTTTCCTAAACCTTCCCACCATTGCTTGTTTTGATCTTTCATGCTTCCCTCATAAAGTTCGTTGAATTCTCCTTTATAGATCTGTCGGTCGATAAATAGTTGATCACTTCATACCATTTTCTAAAACGATCTAATCTTCTTTTTCTTCTTGCTTTCTCTTCATTTTACGATACATGATAATTACAAGAGTTCCGCCAGCACATCCCCAGAAAAGTGGTGATAACCCTGGTTCAATTGTTGGTTGCAGTACCCCAACAAAACCCAATGTCATAATTGCAACTAGGACTAATCCTAATAATTCAAGCATTTTTGCCATATTTTTTCTAGTATCAATTTGTTAAATCAAAAAGATATATGGTTTTGTAAATAAATTCATTCATGGACAAATATCTTATAGTTGTCTTGATTTTTTTGGTTGTAACTATTCCTATATCTTTCGTTGAACCATCCTCAGGAGAAATTAGAGATCCTCCTCTCATTCCACTATTTTATTCTGCAATTGCAGGAATCATAATTATTTTTGTTTACAGTACTTACAAGGATAAACAAGAACGCCAAAAGGCAAATGCCAAACGAAGATCAAGAAAATAAATTTTAAAGTTCTAATCCAAATGATTCTGCAATACTGGAGAAATTTGCATAGGATTCCAAATACTGTCTACCTTTTGCAGTAATTACAAAAGTATTCTTCCCATCAAATTCAATTTTATTTATTAATCCTGCACCAGTTAAATTTTCTAGGAATTTGGATAGTCTTGAATGTGATAAGTTTGCTTTTGTTAGCAGAGATGTGGTCTTAATGCCTTCTTGCCCAGACTGTTGAGTGGCAGTTAGCAGATCTGCAACTATTTGCATACTAGTCCTATAGGAAACCATGCATATTCTAGTCATAAACTCAGATATAAGGGTATTACCATTAATTCAGATCAGATAAATAAGCTCTGCCCTGATTTTTCACCAATGTCCTCAGAACCATCAATTCCATGGTTTAATGACTTTGTTGGGGTGGCATACAGGTACTATGATCTTAGAATGAATGTTGTTCCGTTATTGACAGATAGAAAGGATTCTGCATCACTATGGCATGATACCATACACTGGTGGCTAGATCATTCTATAAAAATTAGATTTGTAGAAACTGGTGATGATTATTGGTTTATCATGGGTGCTGACTCTCAAAAACCTAACTCTAATCTATCCTTTTTTAAAATTCTACCAAAATCTGAAAACTATAAACGATTTAAGAAGGGTCATGGTGGAGAAGCATATCTTAGATTAGGTGTATATGCAAAAAAATCACTCTGTGATGCAAAAAAAGATTCTGTATGTGACTGTGGTCATGAAGCTCAAGATCATGATGAGGGCGATGATGATGTGTGTCTTTACAACAGCTGTAACTGTAAAAAATTTTCAAGTTTTCAAATAAATCTTCTCAAAAGAAAAAAAACAATTACTGATATTGAATTTTTAGAAGAAAAAGATGTAAAAGACGATACTCTAGCTTGGAATTGTCTTAATGCTAACAAATATTCAAAAACCTAACAAGACTAATCCAAATCCTTGTTTACTCTAACATGTTCTCCGGGATAATGTTCATTGATTTTTTTAGAATAACAGTTTCCACATAATGATCCTTGGATTCTCCATTCTTCCATTGGGTTAAATCTAAACTGAGTTTTTCCACCACAAATTGCACATTTTTCTTTAATTCCCAATGTGCTCTAGCTCTTTTTAATCGATATAAAAAACATTCTGGACTTTTTGTGCTTAAAAAAATCATGTTAAATATTACTAATTTATACAGAAAACTAGGTAGCTAGTCTGACCAATGTAAACCTCCTGCAAGATTTTTACTTGGTTGGGCTTCTACCTTCAAAATTAAAATAAACTATTTGCTAGTTTTTTTAGCGCTAGGATTTCTTCCTCCTCTTGCCTGATTTTCTTATCAATTACCCGTAACATTGTATCATTCCAAACATGTTGAGAGAAGAAATTATGTTTGGTATTTGCAAGCTCTATCTCATCATCTACTACAGTATCCTCCAAAAATTTTGTTACAATTACATCTGTTATCTTTAAAATCCTTGAATTAAGTTTGAAACTACGAAAAATAGGCTCTAATTTTCTTACATCTGTCTTAAAATCTCCTTTTGATTCAATAATCTTTTTTTGGAGTATTCTAAAATAAACTGCAACAAAAAATAGAGTTGCATATCTTTTAGTTTTATGACCTCCTTGTTTACCATACTTTAATGATTTTTTTGCAAATTCTTTTACCAGGTATGGGTATAGTAAAATTCTGTAATCATCTTTAAGATTATCATTGAAAATATCATCATACTTGCTTCCTCTGGGAAGAAACTGTGCTGGAGAACTATATGCTTCAGTTGGCCTTTGCTCAATTCCAGCAACAAGCGATTGAATTGCATCTTTAGCAACTATTACTTTCTTATGATTATCTGGAAGATAATTATTGTAAGCAGTGTCTCCTTCGTATTCAGATTGTTTTGATTTTGATTTTGTATCAAAAGATCCAGCTTGAATTTCATAAAAATAACCACAGTTTCTTAATTGAGATTTAATTGATTTATGAAAATCCATTAAAGATACCAGATCTTTTCCTCTTACAGAATTTTGAGAATTTCTGTATTTTGTAATGTTGTTTTGCTCCTGCTCATCATCTGCCTTGATAATTGTTACAGTCATTGAACCTTCTGTACTCTTTGTTCTTTTTGAATGATCAAGTATTGAATTTGATGTTTGTGCACCATTAACAATTTGTGGAGCATGAAGTTCAATCAAATTCTCTCCTAACTCTGAAAAATCACTAACTACTATTGTTATTCCGTTATTGTAATAGAAAAATTTGCCTGGATTACTTTGTAATGTTTCACGCAGTCCTTTGTTAACAGTGGTCTTAAATTGCATCCATTGCCTAATGTTTGATTCAAAAACATAATCTCTATTCTTACTAACAAATTCTGTTAGTTCTCTTAATTTTAAAATTCCTAATATTGTATTTTCATGTCTTAACATTCTTTCAAGTTTAATAGATGATTTTTTACCTGCAGCTGGTTTTTTGATTCGATCCCATAATTTTTGGATTATTTTTTCTTCATCTATTACCTCGACTATCTCATCATTGTACTCTACTTTTTGATCGGTAACATAACAACATTTTATTTTTAGATTTTTTTCTTTGATTTTTGTTACTAGTTGGGCTAATTCAGGCCTCATTTTTGTTACATCTTTAGTTAGCAATCTTTTTGCATCTTCTTTGAATTTTGCAATTGCGTCTAATGAATGCGATGAGCCATATTTTGATTGAAATAACCTGATGGTATTATCTGAAAAATCTACTGGTAGATAAGCATCAATTCCAAGATCGTTAGCACCATCAACTATAGCATCCGCAGCATCATCTTCTGTAGCTTCGAAAACTCTTGTTAAAACCCATTGAAGAAAATTATTGCCTTTTTCAACTTCACTTTTTGAATTTTCAGCATATTCATGAATACTTCCTTTAATGTTTTCAGCAAATCCCTCTAGTGGGGTACTGGAATTTTTTTGGATTAAGAGTGTGTGAGAACCTGGAATGTATTCTAATAAACCATTTCTATTTTGAGACAACTATTTTTCTAATATGCTATATATTTAGACAATTGGGTAATTATGTTATAACTCTCTTAGGATATGATTTGATTTGCTTAAAAAAATAATTGGACTGGGAATAATTGGAATTGCAATTCTGTTAATTGTAGGAATAACTCTTTCTTATTATTCAATTAAAGAAAGTCCAAGTGATTCTAAAATGATCATTGAAGCTGATGTAATTATGCCTACAAAAGTTTCAAGACCTGGTTGTGAGGAAATTGATAGATGCTATATTCCATCAGTTATTGAAATAGAAAAAGGAAAAAAGGTAACGTGGATTAATGAAGATTCTGCATTTCATAGTGTTACTTCTGGTTTTTATGACTCGCCTACTGATCTTTTTGATAGCGGATATCTTGATCCTTTTGAATCATACACGCTAGTTTTTGATGAGACTGGTGTTTATGATTATTTTTGTACTCTTCATCCTTGGATGAAGGGCCAAGTGAT
>JABDKK010000139.1 GCA_013002265.1 Candidatus Nitrosopumilus sp.
ACGTAATACAGTCTAACTAACTCTCCAGTCTTTGCAGGTAATGGATTAGACCAATATTGATCTGCATACCCATTGAAAAAGACATAGTCAGGATTCCAAGTTTCCTGATCTTCTAAATCATACTCGCCTTTAACTAACACATATTCGCGTGCTGGTTCCACCCCTTCCTTTGGATCCACAATGAATGCACCATACAACCCATTTCGAATATGTTCAGATACAGGCATCACATGACAATGATACATGAAAAGTCCTGCAGGTTCTGCAATGAAATCATAGGTGTATGACTCGCCAGGTAAAACCTCTTGAAATACACCATCGTTTTTCTCATTATGATCTCCATGAAAATGCATTGTATGTGGAAGTTTCCCATTATTGATAAAATTGATAATTACACGGTCACCCTCAGTTGCCCTTAACGTCGGACCGGGAATGGTTCCATTGTAAGTCCAAGCTTCAACTCTGGTTCCCGGAGCAATCTCAAGTGTGGTGTCTTCAGCAACTACAGTATAGGTAATTGTTTTTGGGGGATTATGAACAGAATTATCTTCTGCAAATGACTGTAAAGGTAATTCTGCATCAAAGAAAAAAATGCCAAGTGTCACTCCAAGAGAGACAACTCCTATGAGCATTACGATGGTTCTGTCCACGAAAAACATGAATTTGTTTTGCTATTAACTAGGAAGTTTATTCTGCAAACAATTGCAAACAGTTGCATACAGTGATCTTATCTAGTAAGAATTTTTTTAAGATGTCTTGGCACCAAGATGTAAAGGATACTGTATTGACTTTGTGACAAAAAGATTTGAGGGAGGTCTAAAGTATCAGAACGGATTAAAATGGTGCACTACATGTTCTCGTTTCATTCAGACAAAACTGATTCGTTGTTCCTGCTGTAACACAAAATTGCGTGTTAGAGCCAAAAACAGAGTTTATCAAAAAAGAAAAAATCAACAGTTTCGTAATCTCACATAGTTTCAAAAAATGCTGAAGAGATAATTGTAAAGATTATCAGTATTGGTGCGACAATCTTAATCAAGTAAATTATCCAATTTGGAAAAGTGTATTTTGAATTTTTGTTGAAATTCTCCAAAATGTGCTTTTTATTCATAAACCACGTAACAGATAACACGAATACTAATTCTGAAAGAATAATTCCATATGTTCCAAAAATATAATCCATAAAATCCAAAAAATTCATCTGATTAACTTCAAGTTCAACTGGAGAGTAGCTCAGTGCAGAAGGAATTCCAACGGCAATTATCATTCCAAAAACAATCACAGTTGCCTTTCTTCTAGATAACCTGAAGGATTCTTGAATTGATGCAGTAGGTACCTGAAATAATCCAACAGCAGAAGTCAAACCTGCTACAAAAAGTAATGCAAAAAATACTGTTCCTAAAACAAGTCCATAATCCATCTGAGAGAATACATCTGGAAGTATTTTGAAGATTAGCGGCAATCCTTGGGATGGACTTTGATCATTAGAAAATACAAGTGAAAAAATCAAAATGCCTGCAAAAATCGATACTGCAGTATTTGTGCCGATAATTATTCCAGTTGGCTTTAGCAGAAATTGTCGTTTTCCAAGATAGCTACCATACGTGAGCAACGCACCAGAGCCCAAAGACAGGGAAAAGAATGCCTGACCAAGTGCGATTGCCCATAGCTCAGGGTTTGATAGAGTAGAAAAATCAGGTGTCAAAAAATAAGAGATACCATCCAAAGAACCTGGAAGTGTGGCAGCATATAGAGAAAAAGGCACAAGTATCATAACAAGTACGATGACAGAAATTTTGTTGAACTGCTCAATACCACGAATTACTCCTCTTCCAATAATTGCAGCAACAATTGAGGATACTGTGATGAATGATATGACTGAAAAATACGTATCAGTCATTTCTTCAAATCCAATAACTGAACTAAAAATAAAGCTTAAAAGAAAAAACCCTATCCATCCGATTATTACTAAATAATAACTTAAAATTGCTAAGGAAACTATAGCGATGAATGTTCCAGACCATTTTAATTTAGTTTTAATTTTTTCAAGACTTTTAACAATAGATGATTGGAAATATTTTCCAATTGCAAATTCCAACATCATTAGGATTACACCTAAACCCACCACTACAATCAAGAAGGGTATTAGGAATGCACCACCACCGTTTTCACCAACAATATAGGGGAATCTCCAGATGTTTGCAATACCAACGGCAGAACCAATACATGCTAGAATAAACCCAGTAGAAGAGCCCCACTCTTCTCGTTTTAGTTCAACACCCATACAAAAAATTATTTTTAGATTAAAAAAATATCCATAAACATCAAATGGTATTTTAAGCTATTTTTATGACAAACAGAATCTGTTTGGGTTAATTTTGAATTTTATAATAAAATAACAAAGATTTCGTTTTTAAAAATAATAAATCATATGACATGCATCTACTACAATCCTGCTCTTTGTTTCATTTCTGAGAAAGGAATTCCTTCACCATGTCTTAGATTATCTTTTTCAGATGATTTGATTGTATGAGTAATTTTATTCTGATTTTTATTTTCTTTAACCGTGTTAAGTTTTTTTGGATATATTTGGACCATCTCTTCACTGAATTTATGATTAGGTATGATAACTCGTATACCCTCATCAGTTATTGCAGTGATTTTCGTCAAATGAAGTCCTGTTATTTTGCATTCAACATAATCAAATTCTATTGTATCACCAACATTGATTTGAGTATTCAAAAATATGGTAATACCCGAGATTGCATTTTTTAATTGATTTTGCAATGCTATACCAATAACTACAGCTGCTGCTCCAATTGATGTAATCAGTTCTAATGCGATATCAAACAATCCAAAATGTATGCCTAGATAGAAGACTTCGCCTAGCGTAATTAATATCAAAATTAATCCCAAGAGCTTATCAGAACCCTGAAGATCCTGTAATTTTTGATTAATAATTTGTCTTGTAAAAAAATACAAAACGGCTGTTATTACTAGTGATATTACAGCAAAAAGGAATTCAGGCAAATTTATCGCAATAAATCCCTTTCATAAAATTCAGTAATACTATCTTTGATTATGATGGTAGAATTTTTTTTGAATCTAAATGACTCAGTATAATCTCCATCCATGATTGACAATTCAATTGATGTCAATCATGGATGGAGATTATACTGAGTCATTTAGATTCAAAAAAAATTCTACCATCATAATCAAAGATAGTAT
>JABDKK010000210.1 GCA_013002265.1 Candidatus Nitrosopumilus sp.
TAGAAAAGATCTGGTATTTATGAACACGTTTTATTTGACTTGAAGTAGCAACCCATAAAGTTTGGCTCGTGTCTCCAAAAGATCAGCACGTAGTTTACTAATCTTTTGTGTAATTTCTGATGCCATTTCTTCTTCAGCTGGATCGAGTTGTTTTGAAACCAGTTTATTTAGAGCAACCCTTTCAGAGCCCAATTGAGTCTCCAAGTCAGCAATTTGTTTTTCTAAATCACTAATTTGGGCAGATATACCAGAGTTTCCACTAATTGCAGTAACAATAGATTCTGAATCAATTGCATTAATTCTTGTAATTCCTACCTGACATGAATTTGGAATAATTCTGTCTACAAATTTAACATCGACTGATTCTGAATCTGAATTTACAGAAATGATTGGCAATCTAACGGTCTCTTTACCAGAGCATGCTTCAAAGACCACATTGAATCTTTTAAGTTCAGGATTTCCAGATTCTGGTTTACCAACACTTTCAGTTACAGATATCAGATCAGTTGTAATTCCTTCAAGTGGTTTTCCAGTAAGGGTTTTTGGAATGTCAAGCTTTGTGACTTTAAGATTAGAAGGAACGTACAGAGCCATCAAATATCTTCTCAATTCATCCTGAAATGATTGAAGTTCTTTTTTCATTGAAACTATACTAGAGAAATTTTCAGAGTCTCGTTTCTGTTCAGAAGATGCAGGGATTTTTTGTTTTGCAAGAGTAATTTTATTTTTAAGTTCTGCAATTTTATTTTCTAATGCAATAATTTTATCAGATACGCCACCCTTGTTGATCATAGTAGCAGTGATTGAATCAGGGTTGGAAGCTTTGATAAGAACAGAAGTTGTATAGCATGAATTGGGTTTTAGCATGCTGCCTAGCTTTACACTTTTTGTTTCACTATCAGATGTTGCTATAATTTCAGGAGTTCTAATTTCTGTGGATTTGGCACATGCATCAAAAACAAATGCATATCCAATTATACTAGAAGGGGTTCCTGTAGTAGTACTTTTTGAGAGTTGTTTTAGAACAGCAATTTTATTAATTGTTCCAACAGGCTCACCTTTTGCCAATTTCATCATTCTAATCTCCTCAAGTTTTTCAACTGATAGTGATTTTGCCCATCCACTATCTGCTAATCGTTCTGCAGTAGAGGGAGTAACGCAAGAGGGACGATCTGAAGATATTTTGAATATTTTGACTAGTCCTTCACTACAAATTACTTGATCAGATGAAAAATTTAGTTTAATCTGTTGTCTTGGATTAATTACATCTGCAAAAGATTGTGATGGAAGAGTTCCTGAAATTAAAATTACAGACAAAAGTATTGCAAACCATCTAATAGATTTCACACCAAACATTCTTGTCATGATGCTATAAAGCGTTACCTACTAGAGTTTTTGTGAATTGGTCACACATTTTTTCTCATCTATTAAATTGATAATGGATATCTAATTTTTACTATAGAAATGTGGTATGCCATTGAAAATTAATTTAGATTCACTACTACTTTTTTAGTGGTTAACTCATCAGGTCTAAAACAAAATGGAAAATGATATCTAGGAACTGTCTGTTGTGCACAAATTCTACAGATAAACTGAGTGGTGGCTCTACATTTTGCACAAATCAAGTAATCTAACAATAACCCACCACAATGTCTACATGACTCATCAGGCAATTTTAGCACCGCCATTTACGGATAGTTTCATACTGCCAGTTTTCATAGCGTTATAATTTGATGACTTGAAAACTGTGGTATGCCATAATTAAAAAACGAGGTTAAGGACACCATAAACGAGAATAGAAATTATTTTTTGAGATTTATAAATTAAAGATCATAGAAGTTTTCGTATCATTTTAGAAGGAAGATGAGAATCATAATTCCATTCAAATTGGAAAGATTCAGGATTTTTAGCTAAAATTTGTGCCCAAAAGGTATCACATTTATCATTGAAGGGTTTAGGGATTTTACCAAAAAATTGCTCCCTATCTGTAGTTACAAGTAAATATTTTGAATCTTTTTTATTTTCAGTACAAACATTGAATTTAATCAAGTATTCATCTTGACCTATCTTCATTTTAGAAATTATGTCTGAGTTTGGTTGTGATTTTGAATTTTTGATTGTCAATTTTGAGAAAAACTTTTCATCTATTTCATTTTTGCCAGAAAATGTCCAACTAGTAGAATTAAATAATTTTAAACAGTCATCTAACGTAGGATGTGCATGATATCTCTTACGTAAATTTAATTCACCCAAATTTTTAAATTTTTCATAAAAATTTTTGCATCTTATTTCTGTGCTTTTTTTCATTGGTTCAGAATAAGATTCTAAAATCAGATAATTTGAAAATAATAAAACTGATAGAAGCAGTACCAAAAACTTTTTCATATCAAATTTTGGAAAGGTAAACTAAAACAACTATCAGTAGATAAACGTTGTTGAATTTCCAATGTTTATTTTTTGTCTGTTTGCCAATGTAAGAACCTCCAAAGCAACCCTTGGCTATGATTATTTAAGCATAGGTTTGTGATTGTGGTATGCTACTAGAGTTTTTCTTAGTTTTTTTGGAATGAAATTTTAGGCCAAGAACCAAATTTTGATTTTTTTCTATTTACTTTCATCTTATCACCACCTTTGAATAATTGGAGTTTGACTTGATGTTTGGATTATATCTAAAAGGACTGTTCAGAAAAATGTTAGAAAAATAGATACGTTTTGTTAACATATTTGTATTTAGAGAAGTTATTATTTGGGAATGCCCAACATAATGTGGCATGCCTTCACAGAATCTTGATACGTTTTATGGGAATTTATACGCCTACAAAATGTATACAAGACCAACAGCTCAGAGACTTTTTGGAAGCTATTCTTTTAGAAAAAAACCAAGTATAAAGCATCATGAAAATGTACAGAAGATGTTAGAGATTCTTGCGCTAAATGGAACGTTGACCACATGGGGAATGGCAAAAACACATTTGGATAAATCCGAAGGTATCAGAACTAAAGAAAAAGAGTACAGAAGATTACTTGTTGGAAGAATGGCAAGAGGAAAGCACACCATGGGATTACTTGAGGTAGGCTTAGTTGTAAAGGACGGTAAAAGTTTTGCAAAGGCACCAGCTGACCAGTATAGATTATCATTGCATGGAATTTTGTATTGCCTAGATGTTCTTGATCTTTCAGATAAGCAAATTGACACAATGACTGAAAAATACAAGAGTGTGCTACCTATGGTTTTTGAAAAATGGAGAGAGTTAAAGTCAAACATAGGAAATGAAGTGTATAGATTAAAAAATTTAGCAGGTGGTTTGTTTATGGACAATATTCAAATTGCAAAGATCTCAAATTTTCCAGTTTATGAATTAATGACATATTTGAATGTAAAATACCAAAATAATTTTGAACAGATATCTGAAGAGGATTTAGCTAACCAAATCTCTATTTGGTTTTACACTAATCTTCTTGTTCCCTCAAAATTTAGAACAACAGGAAAACATTCTTCATTAGAGATAAAGCAATGGAAAAAAATAATTCAAGAGGATCCAAAACTCAAAAAATGGTATTATGATTTTGTTAATGAATCTATCAAGTTTTACAATAGTAGGTTCAGTAAGTTAAAAAAGTTAGAAAAAATCTAACTTGTGAATTTAGTTACTATTTCTTCTAGTTGCTCAAAAGAATAAGGTTTGTTGATAGTTGTAAGTAAGGACATGCTTTTTGCTTTGAGGTGTTTTTTCTCATCAACTGCAAAAGCAGTAATTAATACAACCTTAGCCTCAGAATCAAATTGTTTTATCTTAAAAAATGCATCAAATCCATCCATTTTAGGCATTTTTACATCCATTAGGGTCAAATCAGGACTAATTTCCTTGTATTTTTCAACAGCATCTTGTCCATCCTCAGCAGTCACGACATCGCATCCAAGACTCTTAATCATGTAAGCAGTATTTTCCAAAAGATCGATATCATCATCTACTAAAAGAATGGTTTTCTTTTGAGACATGATAAATCTCCCAGTCAGAGCTGATGATAAAACTTTCGAAAGAATTGTCTTGTTTATGACAATAGAGGCAAAGTTACAATAAACGCAGTGGGATTGTTTTGGGCAGTAATTGTTCCATAATGTAGTTCAATTACATTTTTACATGTAGATAGACCCAATCCAGTCCCTTTTTGTTTGGAAGATACAAGGGGATCAAAGATTTTTGAAAAAATATCATCTGGAATGCCAGGACCAGAATCTTGAATGGTAATTACTGCAGATGAGTTTTTTTCTTCAATAGTACATTGAATAATTCCGGCATCCTTACCAATTGCCTGAATGGCATTTAAGAAAAGATTGATAAAGACAATTTCTAATTTTCTAAGATCACCTTTTATTTTAAAATTGGATGTGGGAATAACAACAGAGATATTTTTTGGTATTTCTAAAGATGTTTTTGCAGATTCTAATAATTCTTGTACATTTATTGATTGAAGTTCAAGAGGGGTTACACGTACAAAATTCAATACGTCGTTAATTTGATGAGACATACGATCAATTGCCCTGTTCATTCTATTAACAACCTCTTTTAGTTCATCAGTTTGCTTTGAATTATTTTTTAAAATTTCAGTTGAGCTTTTGATTGTTGCAAGAGGATTTTTCATATCATGTGCCATGCTAGCAGCCAATTCACCTATTGCAGTTAATCGTTCATTTTTTATTTTGACTTTGGCTTCAGCTAATTGTTTTTCTGTTTCAATAAGCTTTTTGAGATGAGTGGCCATGTCTTCAAAGGAATTACTAATAGTCTGAATTTCATTAATTCTACTTTTTCTAATTTTAATATCAAAATTTCCTCTGGAAATAGAATGGGCTATACGTGTAAGACGCTTCAGTGGTGAAGAAACAGTACTAGAAATTAAAAATCCTCCAATTATCGAGGCAATCATGCCTGCAATTGATACGGTTATGATAGAATTTCGTAATTCAATGAATTCATTGACAATAGATGAGCTGTCCTGCTCAATTACAACTGTCCAATCAAATCCTTCAAATGTTCTATAGCCTGTTGATTTTGCATACGAAATTAATTTAAAATCATCAACATCGTCTTCTAGTTCAAAAAATTCTACATCTTCTCCATTGACTATATTTTCAAAATAGGGAACAGCCAATGCAGAAAGAAGTATGTTTTGATTTACATAGATCGGTCGTCCTTGCTCGTCTAACAGTAAAACATCACGTCCAGGAATAGTGAGCACATCAGACTCTTCACTAAAGTCACTTAGAAGATCATTGAGTGTAATGGATGCACGTAAAACCCCAATAAAATTTTCATTATCATCATGAATCGAGTAAGCAAAAACCATAGAGTAGAAATTTGTGTTTTCATTAAATTGTATATCACCAATGAACAATCCAGAATCTTTTGTAATTTTCCACCATTCCTCTTCACTTTGAGAATAAACGGATGTTCCAGAAGTTAGTGCAACATTTGCACCATAAGCATTGGTAACAAACAGTTCCTCTATCACATCATAATCGTATTCATCATGATAAAACTCGATTGTATCAAGAAGTTCATCTGTAAGAACACGATCTTCAAGTTCACCTAGAAAAGGAGTTGTTTCCACATATTCAGGATCAGAGGGCTCTATAAGCAATTGAGATTTCACCTCTTGGAAACGCTCATATTTTTTATTGGAATCAATCAAAACATCATTGATTATATTCAGATGAGTCAATTCTTTAAACGCCAAGATTCTATTTTCAATATGCTTGTCCAAACCTTGGATCATGTTAAATGCAAATCCCTCATTTCTAGAACCCAGTAATTCCTTAATTTCATTTACAGTGAGTTCGAAAGTCACAAATCCCACAATTGTGAATGTTAAAGAGATTGCAAACATTACGGCAATAATTACAAAAGAGATTTTCAAGAGATTAACTAGCCAAGATCTAAAAGATGTAAATTTAAAGATCACTAATAGGCATGAAAAAATGGCATACCACAAAAAACAAGTAATTACCAAATAACAAAAACAGCCCAGATTTTTCTATGATGGGAATTTCATCAATCAAGAATTTCATGGAAAATCAATCAAAGGGTAACAAAAATGATCTAAAGCCATTAATTTTAGATGGAGAAAGAGAGGAAGAGTTTTCAAAAAATATTTTTTATGCGTGTGGTATTTGTGAGGGCCCCTTAGTTCCAGTATCAAGCTGTGCAT
>JABDKK010000215.1 GCA_013002265.1 Candidatus Nitrosopumilus sp.
GATCGCCAAATTCAGTGAAATTCATCGATAAAATTACTGCCTGATTTCCAACCATGGCAAAAATTACAATACCAATAATGGCTACAATACCTAATCTGATGAATTTTCCCGCATCAGGTGGCGGAGCTTGTTTATCAGTAGAGGCGCTATACAAAGTTAAATTTTGTTAAGATTTGGTAAATTAATGTCTTATTAGTAAAATTAAGCAATTTTTGCCAGTTTTTTGCATATCATATAGACTCCCGCAAATGTCGGAACTGTTACTTTTTCATTGTTGTATGGCCCAAATTTTTTGTTTTTTAGTTTAAATTCTATTGGAGAGTTTGCTAAAACTTCTATCGTCTCATCACTAAGAAAAGATGCTTCAGTATAAGCATCAAACTTTGTTAAATCTTTGCAGAGAATTTTTGTAAGACCGCTTTTACTGTTTATGGATCCTGGCAATCTAAAGATTCTATGTATATCCATGGTTACATTTGGATCAATTTTTACTCCAATGTTTTTGGATACATCATCTAAAGTTTTTTGGAAGGAAGAATAACCATTTGCAAGAAGTTCTGTAATTATTTTTGAGCGTTTTGATTTTGAACCAAAAACATATTTGGAGAACCTTTTTCTCCATCCTTTTTCATCAAAATCAGGAAAAGCTGCACGATCTTGTTTGAATTTCCTCATTCCAAATGTTTCAGGGATGGCTCCACGTAGTGAGATATAATCTGTTAATTCTGATCTCTCTCTAGAACCAATTTCTTGGAATTGTGAATTATACACATATACATGAAATCCTTCGTTGCCTGAAAAATATACATGAATATTTTCTTTATCTATTGCAAAATCTTCAATTAGAATTTCAGATAACTTTTCTACTTGGATTTTTGATTGTTCAATACAATTTTTACACGGTAATGATTTTTTTTCTAATTTTGTTGAATTACATTTTCTGCATTGATTTGAATCCTTTGAGATTTCATTGCATTCATTACATATTGAAACTGTATGATTTGCTCGACATGTTAAATTGAGATCTTTTGCATCAATATCAAAAATGAGATCTGCCTCTTTCCAGTCTTTTTCATTCATTGGTAAATTAGGAAATGAATAGTAAGCATTTGAGCAATAAACATCAGAGGGAACATTTTGCATAAATAATAAATGCAATTCCTTATCGTCCTTGATTTGGATATGTCTAGTCATTCCTGAATTAAATTTCTGAAAACCGAATTCTCTTTCAGATGTTCGTTCTGGTACATGAATTAGATCAAAGTGTTCAAAATAATATTTTTTGAATGAATCTTCTAGAAATTTTATATCAGTATCTTGCATTATTTTCTCTTCTTTCCAAATTGTAAAGGGTTGATAATATTATCGCATTCAGATGTTGCAAAACAGAGACTTTGTGTTTTTAGTTTCTCACAGGAAGGACAAGAGTATTGAGTTCCACTACCTGAAGTTCCAGCTAAATGATTAAGTTGGTAAAGGGTCACACGGGGATTGTAATCAGGTGCATTTTTGAAAAGCGGTGCTATTTGTTGAACTGTTTGACCCTTTGAGAGAAGGAAAGTTGCCAACATAAACCGTCCAGAATGTGGTAAGTTTTCACCCTTTTCAAGTACATCAATTGCATGTTTGATACACGGTGGATACTCTCCAGTAGTTACTGTAAAAGTTGCAAATTTTTTTGATAACATTGAAAGTTTGTTAACTGAATCCTCAAAGCCAGGAATCATTGTAGGGGTTTTTGCATTAATTATTTTAGAATTGATGTACGTACCCAATTCTTTTCTTATCAGTCTAACTGTTTCATGTGGAGTTAAAAATACCAGTCCATTTTCAACATGTCTGTTAATTAACTTCCATTCTCTTTCATGAAAATTTATAGAGTGTTTAAGATAATCAGATACTGGTATTACAAAATAATCATCCTGTTTTTCAATCTGAACTGAAAAGAGATCATCAATTACTCTGATTGCTAGTTCTTTTTTTGAATCATCTGAAATGTTTGATAGATCTCGTTCCAGATACTTTTCTGCACGTCTAGCCTCTGCTAGTGCAAATCTCT
>JABDKK010000122.1 GCA_013002265.1 Candidatus Nitrosopumilus sp.
GCCCAATCAATCAAGGCAGTTGATGTTGTAATGAATGATGGCATTCAAAAGATGGCCGAATCAACTGCAGGAAAACCTCTTGAGATTGGCGTTTTTGTAAATCATAAATCTGGTTATACTGAAGGCAAGCCTGGAATTATTGATGTTAATGTAAAAGGACATGGAAGAGAAGGAAGAAAAATGAAACTTGGTTTTCATTTTAAAGATGATAGATTTAGAATAGAGTCAACATGTGATGCATACCTTGATGAGACAGTTCTTCCAACACAAGAATATGAAATGCTCGATATTAATTTGAAACTTCACGCAGAAAATGCAAAACCTCGTGATGTCATTTCCTTTACAGTTACACTAAGTGAAATTGAAAATGATGTGGAGTTTGATAGAAGGGGAGTTTCTACTATAGTTCACATTGTTTGATTATCTGATTATTTCTTCTTCTAAATAATCGATAAACTTTCCAGTGTTCTCTAGTTTGATGGCGTTGATTCCTTTCAAATCGTCCATATCGTTCATCTTTAGATAATCAGTCGATGCAGTATACAAGACATCATTGATATAGAATGTTCTTGCATTACTCATTCCATAGTAACGATTGTCCTCTGCAGAGTGTGTAATTGTTCCTTTGAGATTAAAACCCTCTGAACTATTCAAATCATACACATAGAAACCATTCCAGCGGTTATATTCTGGTGCAATTATCTTTGCACTTGAAATATTCTTCAAACTCTTTGCATCAGAATTAATTGGAATTGATAGTGTTCCTGTTTTTCTATCAAAGAAGAATGCCTTGTGATTGTATAGTGCTTCAGACTGTGTGGACCTATCTCCAATTACTACCTCATCTGCAACTTTGGGATTTTTGACGTCTTTTACATTAAACAATGCTATCTTGACGCCTAACTGTTGGACTCTGCCCTCTCCTATCTCTTTTGTATCTCTTCCCACTCCGATAATGTATTCCTCATCATATGGGTGCAGGTAGTTTGAGAATCCTGGAATTTTTAATTCTCCTAGAATCTTTGGCGTGTCAGTTGATAAATCAATTACAAAGAAAGGATCAATTTGTTGGAATGTTACCAAGTAAAGTCTATCTCCAATGAATCTAGCTGAGAATATGCTCTCATCAGGTGCAATGTTGTCCAAGCCTCCCACTATGTTTAATTTCTCATCTAAAACATAAACTGCATTTGCTCTAACCATTCCTTGATACTGAGTATAGTATTCAGTAGTTGTTGCAACTCTGAATCTATCTCCGTCTTGGTCCATGGAGAATTGGTTTAGCAATCTACCTGGAACAGAACCTTTTGCAACATACTCTAGACTGTCCTTGTCAATTGATATTTTGTGAATGATTGTCTTTGAATTCTCCTCTTGAATTTTTGTGTCATATGAAATTAGTGCCTCTCTTATTTTTTCAAACAACTTTTCTTTTTCTGTTTTGTCCATTTTGTTGTAGGACTCTTGCATGACTTCTGAAATTTCTATCCACTGCTCAGATAAGTTCAAAGAATCATCTTTTTGGATTGCTTTGATTTTGTCCTGGATATTTTTTGGAAGCAATGGAACTATAACATCAAAGAACCTGTCTTGAGATGATTTTTCATAAAATCCAAATGGCATACTTTGCTGATATGTTATGTAAAAATTATCTTCAGATACATAGACTGCACCAGAATAGCCCATAAGAAATGTCTCTGAAGTAATTGCATCTCCAAAAATATCAATTGCAGTTAATGTGTTGAAATTTGAAAACTGCTCTACATTATCAAAGTAGTATGCCTCTGGAGTCATTATTCGAATTGAATCCTCCATGATTATTGGAAGTCTAGGGTATTGGTAATTGATATTGCTGTTAGTAACAAAGTATGCATAGTCTCCGATCATTCGGGCATCTGTAAAGTAGCCATCAATTGAATAATCTTTGAGAATAGTTGGGTTTTCCTTATCTGAAACATCTACAATCAATGCATGCGTAACTGGGTTGTAGGAGCGCTGTGGCACAAAGTCAAACTGTGGGATTATTTCTTCATCACTTTGTCCGTTATAGAAAATTACTAATCTGTCTCCATTTAGGAACATGTTTTCAACGTATTGTGATTCAATGTCAAGTGCTATTTTGAGAACTATCTTTGCAGATTCTGCAGGATATGCATCAATAATTGATAATGTGTTTCTTGAAACAATATAGACATATTTTGAGTCATTTTTTAGAAAATCTGGCTCATCAACGTTTTCAACCTGAACATTTGTCGATGAGTACTCTGTTCCCTCTACTGCTTTTTCTACAGCACCTTGAGGTATTGGTGATGGTGCTCCTGCTGATTCAGCCATTGCCATGTCCCCATCCATTACTCTTAGTGTTCTGAAACTTCTTTCATCAAAAAATTGCCCGCCAAATAATGCTGAAGCATCAAGAATATTCTTTAGTTCTTTTTCAGAAGATATTTTTTTAATTTCATTATTCCCCTCAAAAAACTCTGAAACTGTTTTATCCACATAAACAACCTCTGGTTCTGGAATTTCTGTTACCTGAACCTGCTGGTCAAATCCAATTGCAAACATTACTCCAGCAGTTACTATGACTGAAACTATTACTGCAATTGAAATCATTATTTTTGAACTCATTTTTTTCTCCTCACTTTTCCTGACTCTATTTATTGATCTGGAATTTAGTGATTACTACTATTTGGTAGTTAGAGATAAAAGGTTTAGTGAAACTCAATTTTTACCAATCAATTTACATATACGAGCACAAACTAAACAACTCAAATGTCCAATGAGAATACTGATGAGGAACTTACTGAAAAAATAAAAATTCTTGCAACTGATGATGAAAAAATAAAGTCTTTTGGAGAACTTTTAACAAACGATTCTAGCCGTGAAATCCTTCAATTGCTCTTCAATGAGGAACTTTCAGCCAATCAAATTTCTCAAAAGACTGACATCTCTCTACAGTTAGTAAAGTATCACTTGCAAAAACTTCAGGATTTAGGAATTGTAAAAATTATCAAGATTGAAAAAAATTCAAAGTCTCAGGATATGAAAATCTATTCTGCAACAAAATTCAGTATAGTAATAGTGCCGCCAAAGTTTTCTGAAAAGACAAAGGAGAGTAAATTACTTGTAAGATCCTTTAAACATATTTACAGAATTGCAGGCCTTGGCATTGCTACTGGTCTTTCTGGTTTGTTTTCACTATCATTAGTTAATCAAGACAAACAAATTGTAGCTGATGATCTGCCAAGAAGAGAGATTTCTAGTGCTGACGAATCAGCAGAATTTGCAATATCTGAATCATTAGATGCAGGAACTGAAGAATCCATTGCTGCAGCCCCAAAAATGGCAGCTGAATCTGAATCTCAGATGGAATTTAGAGCAGTAGAATCTCAGGATGGAAATCAAAATTTGGAAATTATTCAAGATGTTGTTGGTTCAGATGGTGGTGCAATGTATGGTTCTGATTTATTTTTACCCTTTGTAGTAATTACAATTATTCTAGCAGGAATTACCCTTTTTTATACAGTTAATTTTTTTAAGAAATCAAAATAATTAATTTTCATTCAAAGTCACTTCAATTGTAACTCTTTTTTCCTTAGCTCTCTCTTCTCCAGGATATTTTAGATATGATATTTTTCTCCCCAATTCCTCATCTGTTATTTGCTTTGCAGTTCCTGAAAAAACTTTATCGTTATATTTTATCTTGACTTGTGGGTTTGCAATGGCGTTTTTGAACCAATCTCCATCTGGTCTGTGTCTTGAAAAATAGATTTTTTCATTATAATTTACTGCCCGTAGCATTACAGAATGCTCTTTTCCTGTCTTACGTCCAATGGTAGTTAGGATTGGCCTGAATAATTCCTCCCTTATTTCCATGCGTAATCTTTTCCTGTCAAGTAATTTAACCCCATTGATAGAAAATTCTGATATTTGGTATGATAAGCAAATCTGAACATATTAGGGCATGTCAGTAAAACTAGAAGGAATGCCTGAAAACATCTCGACTGCAGACTCTTTTACTGGAAAAACAGTAATTGATAGAGAGGGAATCGAATATGGTAAAGTCAAGCATATTCACATTAATTCTGAAACCCTTACCGTGTCTGGTGTAACAATTCACCAAGGATTCAACAAGGACTATTTTCTTTCAGAAGACTATATTGACAAATTTTCTGATGAAACCCTGCTTCTTAGCAGACCCCCTGTAAGAACCGGAATCCCTGTCACAGATATTGACCGTCATAAAATAGGTAAAGTAAAACGCATACACAGAAATCCTGACACCAATGAATTGGAATCAATTGAAATCAGTGATGGTTTGATGCATTCTAAAATATTGTCCAAATCTGAAATTTGGGGAATAGGCGAAAAGATCATTTTACGAATGACAAAAGAAGATTTCAAGAAACTTGATTGAACTCTTTTAACTTTCTTTTTTCAACTAGTATCTTTTGCACAAACTGCACAAACTGGGATGCCATTTTGTACAGTAATCTCTACATTTGATGAGTGACATTTTTGACATAATCCTCTCATGCATCAAATTCACAAATTGCACTTTAAATTTTTTTTGAGTATCTGATTGAATACTTAGCAATTTATAATTGGCAAGTACGATCCATGTGTTGCACTCAATAGAAACTCGATCACTCACAAAATCCTTTGGAGATGTTACCGCTGTAAACGATATCTCCTTCACAGTTGATAACGGAGAAATTTTTGGATTTCTAGGACCCAATGGAGCTGGTAAAAGCACTACTATGATGATTCTTACTACTTTGCTAAAACCTACATCTGGCAATGCAGTGATCTGCGGTTATGATGTAATGACAAATCCAAAAAAAGTTAGAGAAAATATTGGCTATGTCCAACAAGAATCAACTGTTGATGAGTATCTTACTGGTAGAGAAAATCTTTTACTCCAAGCAAAGCTAAACCACATTCCAAAAAAAGAGATTAACAAAAGAATTGATGAAGTTTTGCAATTAATTGAATTATCTGAAAAACAAGACATGACAGTGGTAACTTATTCAGGTGGAATGAGAAAGAGACTTGATATTGCTGGAGGACTTTTGCATAGGCCTAAAGTTTTGTTTTTAGATGAGCCTACAGTCGGGTTGGATATTCAAACTCGTAGAAAAATTTGGAAATATATCAAAAAAATTCATACTGAATTTGAGATGACTATCTTTTTGTCTACTCACTATATGGAAGAGGCTGACCAACTATGCGATAGAATTGGAATTATTGATGGAGGGAAAATTCAGGTAATTGATTCTCCTGAAAATATGAAAAATGCAATGGGAAACGAGGTCATTTCAATAATTTTAGAGAATGATAAAAATTTCGATTCTTTTATTGTAGAACTTAAAAAAATTGAATTTGTTAAAAAAATAAACAAAGATGGTTCCAAGATAACATTATTTGCATCAAATGGAACGGAAGTAATTCCTAATGTTTTTCAAATTTCAGCTAAACAAAATATCAAGATAACATCTATCTCTCTTACACAACCAACACTAGATGATGTGTTTGTGTCATTTACTGGACATGAAATTAGAGATAATGATGCTGGATTTAATAGAAAACGAGAACATGCAAAGATGAAGAGGTTACGTGCATGAATACTCTGATGTATGATACTTATACAATTTTTTGGCGAGAGCTAAAAAGATACAAAAAATCTAGAAGCGGTGTACTAATTAGATTAATTCAGCCAGCAATTTGGATTATAGTTATTGGAAATACTTTTTCTGGAACACAACCACTTATTCAGTCCGTTGGATTTGATGGCGAATACATAGAGTTTATGGCACCCGGTGTCATTATTCTCACTGCAATCTTTACTAGTATTTTTGGTGGTGTGAATACTTTGTGGGATAGAAGATATGGATTTATGAATAAAGCATTGACCTCTCCCATCTCTCGTTCATCGATTGCATTAGGCAAGATGTCTGCAATTTCATTAATTGCAGCTTTGCAAGCTAGTTTGATCTTGGGAATTGCGTTGGCAATAGGTGTTAATTTTCCAAACCCTATAATGATTGCGCCAATTATGGCAATCGTTATTTTATTCTCACTCGGATTCTCTGGAATTTCTGTAATGGTAGCAGCAACAGCAAAATCTCAGGAAACCTTTTGGGGCGTGATTAATTTTCTTGGAATGCCGTTATTCATGCTAAGTCCTGCACTATTCCCGTTGGAGTTGTTGCCTGATTGGCTTGCAGCCATTGCAAAACTCAATCCTGTAACGTATACTGTACTTTTAGTCCGCGAGATGATGACAGGAGTTTCAGAAGGTGGAATCTCTGTATTTCTTAGTCTGGGAATTATCTTTGCCTTTGTGCTTGTAATGGTTGGCCTTGCTAGCTATGTCTTTACCCGTGAAGTAAACAAGCCATTTTGAGATAAAATTGACAAAAATTGTAAAAATTACTAACTCTGGCAATGTTTCTCAAATTTTGTAATTACAATTTGTTGAAACTAACACTAGGCGTGATGATACTCTCGGTAATCTTATTTGCAAGTACATTTTCTCAGAGCTCTTTTGCACTAGGCGACTATGATCTAATATCAGAATTTGGTTCTTTTGGAATTGCAAAACCTGGACATTTCTCACATCCGCAATTTATTGCAGTAGGTGATGATGGAAGCGTATATGTCAGCGATCTTGGCAACAAGCGAATTCAAAAATTCTCAAACAATGGTCATTTTATTGCTGAATGGGGACAAGGAGGGAAACTGCCTGGGGAGTTTTTCTATCCCTCAGGAATAGCTGTATCTGAAGATTCAGTCTTTGTTGCAGACCGTGATCTTAACAGAATTCAAAAATTCACCCTCGATGGTGAATATGTTTCAGAATGGGGAAAGAAAGGAGTCTATGATGGACAATTCATGTATCCTAACGGAATAGCAATTTTCAATAATACAGTGTATGTTGTTGATACTGGAAATCAAAGAATTCAAAGTTTTACAAGCAATGGTGATTTTATTTCATCGTTTGGTTCTAGTGGGCTTGGCCCAGGACAATTTCTCAATATAGTTGGAATTGATATTGATGGTGATGGAAATATCTACATCACAGATAGGGGAAACAGTAAGATAGAAAAATTCTCTTCATCTGGTGAATATCTAAAATCATTTTCATTTTATGCAAATAACTATGCATTTTCTCCTGAAGCAATTGCAGTTGATCCTGATGGTGAAATGTTTATTGTAAACTCTGCAACAAATAGGATCTTGCATTTATCCCAGGATTCAAGACTGTATCTAGATATCTTTGATCAAAAGGGGCCATATCCTGATTCCTTTGATGTGATAACTGATTTGACCATTGGAATTAATGGTGAATTGCTTGTTGTAGATTCTGCAAACCACAAAATAAAATCATTTGAAACAGAATTTTATAAAAAACCTCTCATTGAATATGTACCACACATACAGGAAATTCAAAATTATTCATATGACAAAATAAAACCTGAAATCACTGCTCCTGTATCATTGACTGTTGAGGCAGAAGACTATCTGACTTCGGTAAATCTGGGTGAGGCAACTGCAACTGATAACAGCGGAATAAAGGCAATTATCAATAATGCTCCTGATGGATTTACTCCAGGCGTGAGCAACGTGATTTGGGTGGCCTTTGATTATGTTGGATATTCCACCACTGCAATTCAAACTATTACTGTAAATGTATGTGGGAATGATCGTTCTCACTATAACGTCATTATGGGCACTGATGGTGATGATGTCATTATGGGCACTGATGGTGATGATTTGATATTTGGATTGAAAGGAAATGATCTAATTTCTGGAGGCTTTGGCAACGATTGTATTTTTGGTGGGTTTGGAGATGATGTAGTTTCTGGTGATGATGGAGATGATGCTCTTAGGGGAAATTATGGCAGTGATGTCCTCAAAGGGCAGTCCGGAAATGACATTATTTTTGCAAACTCTGGAATGGATATTATTGATGGTGGGGCAGACAATGATAGATGCTATTCAGACGATCCTGCAAACGATCTCATTTTTGGCTGTGAAGAATAATCCTACTATATAGTCAACAGAGTGATCTTGTTTTTCCGTAATCTATGATTGTTATTTGTAAATAAATTACAAAACAGGTTATTTCAATGAGAGCAAAAATAACATCAATACTTTTGATCGCAACTTTAGTTGCTATTGTACCGCCATTGAGTGCAAATGCTGATTCAATGCCTGATGTGCCTGATCCAAATTTGGAATTTAATCTAACAGGAGCTGGTGCTACATTCCCATATCCACTAATTGATTTGTGGAGAGTTGAATACAATAACGCATACAACAATGTAAATCTAAACTACCAGTCAATTGGAAGTGGAGGAGGAATCAAGCAACACATTGAAAAAACTGTGAATTTTGCAGCATCAGATAAACCAATGAGTGAAGCTGAAAGAAAATTAGCTCCAGGAACATTACACATCCCAGAAGCAATCGGAGGTGTGGTTTTGGTGTATAACCTACCTGAAGTCCCAAACAAAGGTCTCAAACTGACTGCCGATGACATTTCCAAAATATTCTTAGGAGAAATTACGAGATGGAATGATCCTGCAATTGCTGCAGTAAATCCCGGTGTAAATCTACCTGATAAAGAAATTGTCACGGCACATAGATCAGATGGTTCTGGAACCACTTTCATATTCACTGAATACCTGACAACCGTTAGCCCAACTTGGGATGAAAAGATAGGTAAAGGAAAATCTGTTCCATGGCCAAGTGGTCTTGCAGCAGCTGGAAATGAAGGAGTTGCTGGAATTGTCAAGTCAACACCCTATTCAATTGGATACATTGAACTTGCGTATGCATTTCAAACTGGAATGAGTTATGCTAGTATAGAAAATGCTGACAAAACTGCATTTATCGAGCCTACATTAGATAGCATTTCAGCTGCATCAAGCGGTGTGGCAGATAGTTTACCTGAAGCCGATAAAAGTTGGGTAAATGTTTCACTAGTCAATGCACCTGGCAAGGACTCATATCCTATTGCAAGTTTTACATACCTGCTTGTGTATGATGATCTAAAACAAGTTACCAAAAACAAGGCACAAGCAAAAGCTGTAATCCATATGATAAATTGGATGATTACTGATGGGCAAGAATACTCTTCAAGTTTGCTTTATGTTCCACTATCTGATAAGGTGGTAGAATTAGGTAAACAAGGATTGTCCAAAGTAACCTATGACGGTGAAACTCTTTGGGATTACAAGCCATCCACACAACCTGCAGGTGATTTGGGAATTCCAAAATGGATTAGGGATAATGCAAAATGGTGGTCAGAAGGATTGATTACAGATCAAGATTACATCAACGGACTACAATATCTGATAAAAGAAGGTATTCTTAAAGTCTAAACTTTTTTCTTTTTAATGAATTTGTTTTTTTTAAAAATCTGTTTTATGATCACATTCTAATTTTTTTAAATTAATTGTATTGGTATTTTTCTATATAGCGTTACAGTGTATCTCTATATCTATATTCTATTCCGATAGAATATGGATACAGCTTATAAGAAAATAAATAATTTGTTTTTCAATGACTTGTAAAAACACAACAAACATTGCAATTTTAAGTATTATTGCAGTATTGACAATCACTCCATTTGCTTTCTCAAACACACTAGCTGAAGAAAGTAAGGGTTACAAAATGGTTGGAGATGTTTCCCCTGTTTTGACTTTTACCTTTAGAGAGGGAGTAGAAGTGTACGAATTTCCAGTATTTGAAATGGGAGAGAATTTTGCACAAAATTCAGGAACCTCATTTTCAGTTGAAGGAACAGTAACAAAATCCCCTCTTTTGCATAAAGCCATGGATGAAGCATACAAATACAGATTTTCTAATGCAGCTTTTGATCATCAATTCAAATACTTTGACGTTGATGCAAATTTTGTAAAAGGCGATAAATCAATACTTACACTTGATTACAATAATTGCAGAATTGAAAATTATCAAATAGAAACACTCGATTCTAATGACTATGAAAGTTATTTCAAGGGAGTTGGATTTGCCATTGTTGATAAAATAGATTTTGTATGTAGTGGAGTAAAAATTACTAATGTGGAAAAATCACCTTCTTCAAAAACTATGACAGATTATGGTAGTTCTGGATTCAATTTTGCCAACGATGTAAAACCATTGGCCACTTTCAAATTTGACTCTGGAATTGAAAAAATTGAATTTCCTGTATTTGATTTAATTTCAGGATATCAAGAATCTACTGATAATGTAGTTGCACAGTTTCAACTTGAGGGCGTTCTAGATTATTATCCATTACTGTACAATGCAATTGAAAAATCAAGACAGGTATCAGGAATTTCTTCTGCATCCCATATTGACTTTGACGTATTAGTCGAATTTGCAAATTCTGATTCCACTCTTAGAGGCTTTGATTTTAAAGACTGTAGAGTTTCAGATTTTGAAATAACCACTCAAAAAGACAAAGAAGAAGGATTTACTGGAAAAAGCGGGTTTGCTTTAGTTCATCGATTAACTTTTACCTGTTCTGGACTAGCTCCAGTAAACATGCATTATGCTGAACTTAGGGGAAATGGTCCAAGTTGGAAAGTTTCACAAATTTCAAATGTGTATGCCGAACCCATTCAAAACACTGACAAAGGCCTAAAGGCACTTAGTACTTTTACGTTTGCAGATGGCATTGAAGAAATAGAATTCTCTATGTTTACTCAGGGTGACGTTTTGACTTCTACGGTTGATACTGGCTCTCCAGATGTTACTGATAAACCTGTAGCGCCAACATTGGAATTGCGTGGAATTGTTGGAGATTATCCGATGCTTTACAATTATGTAGACAAAATTCGTAAAGTGCAAGGTGTGAGCGGAACTCAGTTTAAAGACTTGGCAGACATTGACGTGAAAATAATTTCTAATGATGAAGTTATTCGTAGCTTCAACTATCAAAACTGTATGCCAACAAACTATGAAATATCGACTCCTACCAACAGTGACGAAAGTTATGTCAAGAACTCTTTTGCAGTAGAAAGTATCTTTGATTTCGAATGTCAGGGGTATCATCCAAACAATCCTGTATATGATGCAATGTTTGACGTGGAAAAAGCAAATACTGAAAGCTCAAGAGATCTTAGAAATACTGATCAATGGCGTGACGGTTTCACAGTTAGAAAATAATTTTTTTTCTTTTTATTTTTTAAAACTTATTCCTCAGAAATTATCCTTTGAATGTTATCATCAATTGCAACTTCCGCAATATCGCTAGAGTATTCTGCTATTCTTCTCAAATCCTCTAATGCAAACCTGATAATGCTGGCATTTTTGTCAGTCTCTTTTATTTTGTTCATAATCTGCTTTTCTTCCTCAATTATCTGGCTTACTTTTTGTGCTACGTTTTCGGCCATCTCAAAATCATGTTCTTGAACTGCAGTGATTGATCTCTCAAAGACCTCCAGAGAATTTTCAGATAGTTTCTTTATTTTTGCAATAATTTTCGGGTCAATCTTTTCTTCTATGAATCTAATCCTCTTTGCAATGAGGCTTGCATGATCTGCAATTCTCTCTATTCTGCTAACAATGGTTCTATATCCAAGACAGTCTGATGGTTTTTGCAATCCCATATCTTTTAGAACACTTTCATTGCCAACAGCTAGCACTAAATTTCTTCTCATATAGAGGCTGAATCTGTCTACCTCATCATCCATACTTACAACTTCATTTGCATGCTCCATCTCCCCTTCTTCTAAGGTTTCAATTGATTCTCTAACCATGTTGTTTGCCATCAGATACATTCTATTCAAAGCTGTATTGAATGATAATTCTGGTAGTCTAGTTAGAATTTGAATGCTAATTGTTTCAGAACTTGATTCAACAATCTCTGTTCCTATCATTTTGGAGCGAACTAATTGCCTAATGCTGCTAGAATGCTCCGAGGTAATCCTCATGCCCTTTGTCGTGATCTTGATAATCTTGTATCCTGCAAGATATGCTGCAATAATTTTTCTTTTGATTGCTTCTCCTGAATCTTTTTGACTAGAATGAATTACTGCTGTGCTTTTTTTCACTTCCTCATTTTTATTAATTGGAAATATCGTAAGAGATTGATTTGAATTTTTAACAATCGTGACATTTTCTCCAGCTTTGATTTTTAATTCATCAATCCAATTTTTTGGAAGCGAAACAATGAACGTAGATCCCCCACTAATCTGCATCTTTCTTGTCTGTGAGAAATTTTTTTTCATTTCCAACTGATCTATCAAGATTAAAATAATTATTTACAATACTGTTGAGGATCTATATAGAACTACGGTAATCCTATAAAATATGATCAAATCTTAGATATCCCATATTTTATGAATTCTTTTGTGAGTAAACCCAAACTTTACACCCCAAAGACTGGAAAACGCCAAATTTCAGATAAGATTTTCAAAATAGCAGCAACAGTGGCAGGGGTTTATGTTTTAGCAATAATTGTTTTATTGGTATTTCAATTATTTACAGAATCTTATCCCATATGGGAAGAAGACGGGTTTTCATTTATCACCGGTACTGACTGGAATGCAGTTGAAGGACGTGAATCCTTTGGTGCATTACCATATATTTTTGGAACTCTAGTTACTTCTGCTCTTGCTATGGCAATAGGGGTTCCATTAAGCATTGCAATTGCGATGTTTATCTCTGATGCTCCTGCAAAAATTGGTGGTCCATTAGGATTTCTAGTTGAGTTATTAGCTGCAGTTCCTAGTGTAATTTATGGCCTATGGGGTCTTTTTGTTTTTAGAATTTATTTTAAAGATTGGATAGAGACTCCGCTTCATAATGCATTTGGAGATTCTATTTGGCTATTTTCTGGAACTCCTTTTGGACTTGACATCATTACTGCTAGTGTAATTTTATCAATTATGATCATTCCAACAGTTTCTGCTGTGTCACGTGAAGTGATGAAAGCTGTTCCACAGCAGCAAAGAGAAGCAGCATACATGTTAGGTGCTACAAAATGGGAGATGTTTAAACTAGCTGTTTTTCCATATTCTAAAACTGGTTTAATTGGGGCCTCAATTCTTGGATTAGGTAGGGCTGTTGGTGAAACAATGGCAGTAACAATGCTAATTGGTAATGCAACAGGCATTGCTGCAATTCCATCGTCTCTATTCAAACCAAGTCAGACAATGTCTAGTATTATAGCAAATGAATTTGTTGAGGCATCTCCTGCATCATTACATCTTCCCGCTTTAATTGGAGTTGCTTTGGTTCTTTTACTCATTGCAATTGCAATTAATGTTGTAGCACATATTCTTGTAACAAGAATGATGAAAGTAAAGGAGGGCGCAATTAACAATTGAGTACTACGTTTGAAAAAAGACAAGAGTATAGGGCTTTATTCAAAAATAATGTAAGCAAGCGACTTATTGTTGATAAAGTAGTCCGAATCATTATCTTTTCTTGTGTGATTATTGCAATTATTCCTCTTGGAAGCATTCTTGTTGAAGTTTTTAAAAATGGAATAGCTGCAATAAGTTGGGAATTTTTAACTGAAACTCCTGGTTCCATTGGTTCTGGAGAAGGTGGAATAGGTCCTGCTATTCAGGGAACTTTGATAATTATTGGACTTTCTAGTTTAATCGGAGTTCCAATTGGTGTAATGTCTGGAATTTATCTGTCTGAATATGGTGATAATAAGCTTGCAAGATCGATTAGATTCTTTACTGATGTCTTTATGGAATTTCCATCTATTGTTCTTGGAATTTTTGCATTTTTAGTAATTGTCTTACTTCTAGGTCATTTTTCAGTATGGGCAGGTGCTTTTGCATTGTCTTTGATTATGTTTCCAATTGTTGCAAGAACCACTGAGGAATCCCTGAAAATGGTCCCTGTGACGTATCGCGAAGCAGGTACTGCTTTAGGTTTAAAAAAATGGGTTATCACATTTAGAATTGTAATTTCTGCTGCAAAAAGTGGAATGATTACTGGCATTCTGCTTTCTGTTTCAAGAATTGGTGGTGAGACTGCACCATTAATTATGACTATTCTCGGAAGTAGTCAGTTCTTTAGTAGCATGGATGTTCCAATGGATGCACTTCCATTAAGAATATGGAGATTGTCTTTATTGCCTTATGATAGTGCCCAGCTACAGGGTTGGGGCTCTGCTCTGGTATTGATAATGATTATACTGGGAATTAATCTTGGTGTGCGATATTACTTTGCTAGTAAAAAAGGAAGTAACATATTTGGTAGACTGATTAAATTAGGAGTAGGTGAGAGAAAATGACATCTTTGACACTTGATTCTACATCGTTAAACAGTTCACCTGAATCTGAATCACCTCCCTTCCGTCCCAATATTGAAACAAAATACAAGATGATAGCTGAAAATGTTACTATCAAGTATGGTGATTTTGAAGCAGTAAAAAACATCACGATGAAATTCCCTGAAAAATCAGTAACAGCTCTGATTGGTCCTTCTGGTTGTGGTAAAACTACTTTCCTTCGATGCCTTAACAGAATGCATGATATGACCAAAAATGCTTCAGTAATTGGAAAAGTAATGATTGATGATATTGATCTTTATGATAAATCAATTGATCCAATTTACCATAGAAGGAAAGTTGGAATGGTATTCCAAAAACCAAATCCTTTTCCTACCATGTCTATCTATGATAATGTAACAGCAGGACTAAAACTCAATGGCGTAAGGGATAAAAAAATTCTAGATGAGATAGTCGAGGATTCTCTTAAGATGGCATATCTGTGGGATGAAGTTAAAAGTGATTTGAAGAAATCTGCAATTGAATTGTCTGGTGGACAACAACAACGTCTCTGTATTGCACGAGCATTAGCTATTCAGCCAGAAGTGTTGCTAATGGATGAACCTGCATCAGCACTTGATCCTATTGCCACTCAAAAAATAGAAGAAACAATTACAGAGTTAAAAAAAGAGTATACGATAATAATTGTAACACATAACATGCAACAGGCTGTTAGAGTTTCTGATTATACTGGATTCATGTATCTAGGTGATTTAATTGAGTTTAGAGAAACAAAAAAACTCTTTACAGATCCAAAAAATGATTTAACTGCAAAATATGTTCAAGGTCAGTTTGGTTAAATGACTAGATTAATTGATCCATCATTGCAAAAACTCTCTTTTATTATGGCAGAGATGGGTGATATGGTAATTGAATCCATCTCTCTAGCTATTGATTCCTATCTTGATGGAACAAACACTATGGATAAAGTTTTAGCCTTATCAGATTCTATTCGCTCAAAGTATTATGAAGTTGAAGATTTGACATTCGATATGTTATTAAAATATCAACCAGTTGCAGATGATTTTAGATTTATTCGTTCGTCCACTGAAATTTCTTATGCTTTTTCTAGATTTGGAAGATATGCATATGACATAACCCAAGTTAGAGACTTATTTGGCGATGTCTCTGAATGCACCAATGCATCACTTGTTGAATCCACCAAAAAAGTCAAACATATGATAAAAGAGGCTGTCTTATCCTTTGCAGAACTTGATGTGAGAAAAGCAATCAAAATTCGTGAAGATGAAAAAGTAATTGATCAAATTTACAAAGAACGACTTCCAAAACTAATTGAATCAAAAAATACTAAATGTGCTCTAGCTGAAGCTTTGTTATTGCGATATCTTGAAAGAATTGGAGATCATGCTGTATTCATGAGTGATGCCATTAATTACATTGTAACTGGAAAGCATAGGCCTAGCCCTGAAAGAATTGCATCCCATACAAAAACTGATTAAATTATCTCTTAATTTTTATTCAGGCAAAAATTTTTTGATATGTTATAATGGATATTTTACAACTAATTCAAGCTAATCTTCTTACTCCGATAATTCTGTTTTTCTTGTTTGGGATTATTGCTGCAAGAATAAAGTCTGATTTGAAAATTCCTGAAGCAATTTCAGAATTTTTGCCAATCTATCTTCTTGCCGCAATTGGACTTCATGGTGGAATAGAGATGAGAAACACTGGTTTTGAAAACATGCTAGTTCCAATGTTTGTGGCAATTGGATTATCTCTGTTGTTTACTCTGAATCATTACCAGATACTACGAAGATTAGGAAAGTTCAACATCTTTGATTCCTATGCTTTAGCATCAACTTATGGCGCAGTGGGTGCAGTGCATTTCTCAGTTGGTTTGTCTTTTTTGAAAAATCAGGGAGTAACTTCTGAGGGATATATTGCAGCAATTCTTGCAGTGCTAGAACCTCTTGCATTCATTTTGGCAATATTTATGACCAATATGGCAGTTTCAAAACAGATCAAAGCCAAGAAACAATCTTTTGGAAATGATGACTCTACTGAAATAGATATTGGATTAAGTCAAACTAAAACAAAAACAAAACTTTCTCACGTACTACGTGAATCTATTACAGGAAAAGCAATTGTCATTCTTCTAGGCAGTATTGTAATTGGTTACATTATTGGTGAGGAAGGTTTTGAATCTATCCGGATTGTTTTTGATGATATGTTTACTGGAGCAATTGTGATTTTTATGATTGAAATGGGAATTATAGCCGGTCAAAGATTAGATGATATTAAAAAAGTAGGCATTTTTCTTACCGCATTTGCCATGATTATACCTCTATTCAATGGAATAATTGGGGTTCTGGTCTCGACTGCACTGGGATTAAGCATAGGGGGAGCTGTCATGTTTGGATTATTGATGGCAAGTGCATCATTTATTGCAGCACCTGCCGTTTTACGACATGCAATCCCTCAGGCAAAACCAAGTCTGTACATAACATCTGCTTTGGGAATTACCTTCCCATTTAACATCATTGTTACATTGCCCATACTATTTTCAATATCTACCCTTGTTCACACTGGAGAGGGAACAATAGATTTATTCCAACATATTACGGAGGTATTTCGATGAAACTATACAATGTAAAACTGCTAACAATTACCTGTGAAATTTTAGCACAAAAAAATATTATTGAAATTTTAAAAAAACACAACATAACTGGATATACTACATATGAGGTAGATGGAAATGGCGCACGTGGATTAAGAGGTCAGGGATTTAAAAATGAAAAAAATGTCAAAGTTGAAGTAATAATGCGTGAAGAAAAACTGTCCGATATTGTTGAAGAAATATCTCGAACACTATTTGCAAATTTTGCAATCGTGCTATATGTCAGTGATGTAGGCGTAGTTAGAATCGAAAAATTCTAACAGCAAGAATCATCAGAACATAATACTGGAATTTTCTTACTTGTTTTTGTAACATTTGAAATTAAATTTGATAATTGGTTGCTTGAAATTGCATACATTGCCTTTTTACCTTCGTCTCTTGATTTAACAATGCCACATTTCTTTAGAGTTTTTAGATGGTGCGAAACAAGGGGTTGATCCTTTTTTAGTTTCTCAACAAAATCATTTACACAAAGCTCCTTGTTTTTTTGTAATAATTCTAAAATCTCAAACCTTGTTTCATCACATATGCACTTTAGCAGACTGATTCCATTCATATCAATCTATATTTATATAAACTAATATTTATGTCATATTGTGACTGAGCCTAAAAAATTACTCTTTGTATGCGTAGAAAATGCAGGTAGGAGTCAAATGGCCGAAGCATTCCTTAGAAAATTTGCTCCTGACCTTCAAGTGACTAGTGCTGGAACAAAACCAAATGTTGAGCTAAATCCTATTGTTGTTCAAGTAATGAATGAGATTGGAATTGATTTGACAAATCAAAAACCAAAAGAACTGACTAATCAAATGATTGAAGAATCAATTACAGTTAACATGGGATGCATGGATAAAGAGTCATGTCCTTCTTTATTTGTAAAAAATGTAATTGATTGGAATATTTCTGATCCTAAAGGTAAAGACATTGAGCAAGTCAGAGAAATTAGAGATCAAATAAAATCCCAAGTCATTAAACTCATTGATTCAGTTCAGGGTAAATAGTAATGACATATTCAAATTTGCAAATTTTTACAGTAGAATTAATTGGAACATTTATTCTTGTAATATTTGCAACCGGCTCAATTGTATATGATGCAGAAGTTTTTGATGGTAAACTGGGAATTCCTTTTGCTGCTCTTGCACCATTCATTGCGTTACTCATTGGTGTCTATTCTTTTGGTAAAATATCTCTGGCTCACTTTAATCCTGCAGTAACTATTGGTTATTACATTACAGGACACATTTCAAAAATTCAAATAGTATATTATTTTGCAGCTGAAATTATTGGTGCACTTTTAGGGTCGTTATTTGTTTTATTTTTCATTGGAGATAAAGCAAATCTTGGTGCAAATGCACCAAACTATGGTCATTCTATATTTTTGATATTTCCTGTTGAAGTACTTGCATCTGCAATGCTTATGGGTGTGATTTTCTATGTTGTTTATACAAAAGGATTGAGGGGATTCAGTGGTGTTGCTATTGGTGGCATTGTTGGATTGGATATTTTATTTCTGGCATTTATCTCGGGGGCATCAATGAATCCCGCTAGAGCATTGGCTCCTGCATTATTGTCCGGCTCATTAGGTGATTTGTGGCTATATTGGAGTGCTCCCTTTATTGGAACGATAATTGTCGCATTTCTCTTTCGCAACAAATTCCAAGCCCAAAGAGCCTCAAATTACGAATAATAATGACCAATATTCAGAGTCAGTATTGCCAAATTCCAAAAAATTATTCAATATTGCCAAAAAAGTAATTCCTTCAGGAGTTAATAGCCCTGTTAGATATTTTGAGCCTTACCCATTTTTTACAAAAAAAGCAAATGGTGCATACATTTGGGATGAGGACAATAATCGATAC
>JABDKK010000017.1 GCA_013002265.1 Candidatus Nitrosopumilus sp.
AAAAATTAATGAAAACAAACCAAATGAAATCAATATCATTGATTTTTTGACTATGACAACTGAAGACATGTAATCATAAACTCTATTTTCATACTTAACCAGTTCACTTTACAAATGTAAAGTACTATTTTTAATAATCAAAAATTAATTGTAATTTCATATTGACAAATCAATCTATGCTGATAGGAATTGGAGTTGGAATGTTTCTTGTAGGATTGGGGTTTGGTTACGTTGCATTTGTTAGTTCTACACATTCTGGTAACATGTTTATGAATAACCAACAAACAATGATGCAAGATCCTCAATCCCAACAACAAGCATTGAATCAACTTTTAGCAGATCCACAAACCCGAAATCAAATGATGCAATCTATTTCACAAAATCCAGATTTAATGAAATTGTGGATAGAAAATCCCCAACATGTGGAAGAAATGACTATTATGATGAAGGATAATCATGACTTTGCAATGTCCATGATGGCTACTATGATTGAAGATGATGATTTGAGATTGCAGATGTTAGGACATATGACCGAAAACTCTGAGGCAATGACACAGATGACAAACATGATGAGTTCAGGAATGATGAATCAAGATGTGATGATGCAAATGATGCAAGATCCTGAAACAAAACAGAAAATGCTTCAGATAATGTCAAAACATGTAGAAGAAATGCAAGAATTACTATCCTCTGAATTCACTGAAGATGAGTTTAACATGAGAATGAGTCAAATGATGCAATCTCATATGATTGATATGCAAGATTTAATGTCTGAACATTCAATGTATGATTCTATGAATTAATTTTTAATTATTAATACCAAACAGAATTTCTCTTTTCATGGATTTCTTTTCTTGCTCTGTTCCCTCTGGGGGTGGTTCTAAGCTTTACACTACAACAAGGACATCTAATACCTAGATATTTTAGAAATTCTTCACATACTGGACATCGTTTTTGTCCATCATCATATCTATACTTGCCTTTGTATCCCACAGCTTTGTATTTGACACATATTCCTTTACACACGTTTGCCATCTTGATATTTTCCAAGATTTTACAAGATACTTAACAACTGAACTTTACATTTGTAAATTATTTTTTCTGAAAATATAAAATTCAAAAGTTAATATATTTAATTTTAAAGCAATAACAGTTGAAAAATTTTTTAATTTATGGAATACTTATAATGTCTATATTTTTTGGGGGGACTATTTCAACTATAGCCGCTCACCCTCATGCAACAATAGACTTAATGGAATCTCATTCACATATTTTTGCAGATGAGAAATTTCATGATAATTTTGTAATTCATACATTTGATCAAGTCTTATTTTCAATAACTGATTTTTTCAACAGCATTTTGTTTAAGTAATCTGAGTAAATGCATCTCTATGTCTCTTTTAACCCTCAAAATATGATCGCAAATAACAAAAAATTACAATTTTGCATTGATTAAATTTAATTTTTCTGGTTTTTCACTAGTCATATCATCCAGAATTTCCCGACCTAGAATTCTTTTTCTAGATTACGAGAACTATAGATGGTTAATGAAATTTTTATTTTCATCTCTGAATATACCAAAAAACCATTAGAGAATTTTGATTTATTTAATAGATTAAAGTTGTATCATTTTCATTCTAGTACAACAAACAAAGTTTACTTTTTCTTCTTAGTTTCAATTGTGTATATTATCAGAATTGATTTATTGGCTTGCACCTTAATGATAGTATGCATGACCGTGAGAAAAACATAAAATTTGCAGTTATATTGAATATTGGATTTACAGCTTTTGAGATAGTAGGTAGTATTCTTACTAACAGTCTTGCATTACTATCTGATGCTATACATGATGCAGGTGATTCAATAGCTTTGACGTCATCTCTGGTTCTTGAAAAAAAAGCCAAAAAAGGCCCTGACAAAATTCGTACCTTTGGTTATGGAAGACTGTCCCTGTTCTCTGCTGTTATCAGTGCAATCTTTTTAGTTGCTGGCTCTGTCTTTATACTATCACAAGCTATACCCAGAATTCTCAATCCTGAACATGTAGATGGATTTGGAATGATGTGGATAGCAGTTATTGGAATAACGATAAACTTTTTAGCATTTTTAAAAGTACGTCGTGGACAGAGCGTCAATGAGAATATAATATCGTGGCATATGTTAGAAGATGTTTTAGGATGGATAGCAATACTGTTTGGCAGTATACTGATTCAGTTTTGGGACAATCATCAGATAGATTCTCTACTAACAATAGGCATAACAGCTTTCATAATGTTTGGGGTTTTCAAAAATTTAAGAAAATCTATTAATATATTTCTCCAAGGAGTTCCTGAACATATTGATATGGACAAAGTTAGAAACACCATTTTATCAATAAAAGGTGTAAAAAATTTACATGATGTTCATGTGTGGTCGATTGATGGTGAGAATAACATCTTCACTGGACATATTGTGATTGATACAAATTCTTTAAAATATGTAGATGAGATTAGAAAAAAAATTAAGCAGAATTTAGAAAAATGTCATATCGAACACACAACTCTAGAAATCGAAAATGAAACTTTTTGTTCAGGAGTTGAATGTGAAGATGATCACAAGTGACATTTTTAATTCATAGAGATTTTGGATTTAACCTATTCTCATGTGCAGCCAATATTCTGTAAACAGTATTTGATGTGCAATCATGTGTAAATGACATCTTTTTGTGTCTAGAACAAATTTGGAAAATATATTTAAAAATACTCATATCTTTTAGTTAGTACATGTCAAATTCAAAGACATCTGAGAAAAAAAAAACTCGGCTAGAATCAATCAAAAAAGCCCATAGCCAAAAAAATTCCTTTACAACTCGGATGGAAGATTATCTTGAAGTAATTTCAGAATTAGTGGAACTCAAAGGATATGCTTCTCCTACGGATATTTCAAACTATATGAATGTCAGTCCCCCAAGTGTAACTAAAATGTTACGCAGACTCGATGCTGATGGTTATCTAGAATACACAAAATATCATGGACTGAAATTAACTTCAAAGGGTAGAACCATTGCAAATGACATTCGTCAAAAACATAGCGATCTTTTGGAGTTTTTTGATATAATTGGAGTTGACACTATTACAGCAAACAACGATGCTGAGGGCATAGAGCACCACATGAATCCCAAAACAATGAAGCAGCTGAGAAAATTTACCACTTTTCTAAAATCCAAACCTGATTTGTTATTTTTATTTAACAAGACTTGATCTTTGAGCAAATATTTGATTATTACTCACTTTTTCCAATCTGTTTTGTGGTCTAAATTTGCCTTATACTAATAAAGTTGCACTAGACTAATAAAGTTAGCCTAGGCTAACTTTATATTCCCATTTTATTATCTATCAAATGTTAATGATCATAAAATACCGTTCAGGCATAATGATGGCAATAATTACATCTATTGTTGCAGTATTTTCTCTTTTTGTCATATTTCCAGAAGGAATTAGTGCCCAACAAGAACAAACATTTGTAACTCATAATGGCGCTGTTGTACAAACCTCAGGTGAAATCTTAGATCCTGTCTACCAAGTATCAGAAGTAGAGTTTGATCCTGAGAAATACTTGCGCGAATTCAATTATGGTAGAGTATCAACTTTAGAAAGTGGTCAAACAGTAAGAGAATTTACAATAATTGCTGATGATGACAAGGTACAAGAAATCTCACCAGGAGTATTTTACAATGTTTGGACTTTTAATGGAACCGTTCCTGGACCAACCATTAGGGCTACAGAGGGAGATCTCTTAAGAATTAATTTCATCAACAATGGGTCAAAGGAACACACAATGCACTTTCATGGCGAACATCCTGCAGAAATGGACGGAGTTTTTGAAATAGTTGGTGCAAATGGAGGACGATTCACTTATGAATTTGAAGCAGGACCTGTAGGAGTACATCCGTATCATTGCCATGTAATGCCCCTTGAAGAACACATTGCACATGGATTGTATGGTGTTTTCATTGTTGATCCAAAAGAAGGTAGACCACCAGCTGATGAAATGGTAATGGTGTTAAATGGATTTGATACTGATTTTGATACAGAAAATAATTTTTATGCAGCAAATTCTATTCCATTTTACTACCAACATCATCCAATACAAATCAAAAAAGATGAACTGATTCGAGTTTATGTTGTAAATATGGTGGAGTTTGATCCAATAAACAATTTACACTTGCATGGAAATCTGTATCAATACTATCCAACAGGAACTGATATTGTCCCCTCTGAATTCACAGACATGATTACTTTGTCGCAAACAGAGAGAGGGATAATGGAATTCAAATATCAATATACTGGAAAATATCTGTTTCATGCTCATAAGGTAGAATTTTCTGAAAAAGGCTGGGTTGGAATATTTCTAGTAACAGATGATGAAAATACTAAAGCAGAGTCTGAGGATTATGGAAGTTAGTGATAAATCCTCAAAAGTGAAGCTGGTTGCAAGTGGAACTATTCCATTTGTTTTCATTTTACTTATGATGGCATACATTTTTGGTCCAGGTGCTGATTTGTTAGATTTTGGAGTTCCACTACCTGAAATAACCATAGAGAAAGTAGATTTTCTTGATTCTGAAATTCAAGCAACTGTGAGAAACACTGGACCTATTTCAGTAGAAATAGCAATGGCTGACATTAATGATAGAATACAGCCAGCTGCAATTGAGCCTGATAAACATCTGGAACGGTATGAAACAGCCATAGTAAGAATCCCTTTTGAATGGAATGAGGCAGAACCATATCTTATTGGAATAACTGTT
Source organism: Candidatus Nitrosopumilus sp. (assembly GCA_013002265.1). Classification (GTDB taxonomy): domain Archaea; phylum Thermoproteota; class Nitrososphaeria; order Nitrososphaerales; family Nitrosopumilaceae; genus Nitrosopumilus. The sequence goes on from JABDKK010000017.1 coordinate 4,790, forward strand.
GATGATGGAACTAGATTTGAAAAAGAAATTGAGGCAGCAGCTCCTGCACTAGAACCCACTTTGGATCTTGCAATATTTTTTGCAATTATTGGAACCTATGTTGGAGTAATTCCAGTAATGATTGGATTATTGTGGCTTCCTTTTATCAGAAAAATTAGCAAGCAAAAATATCATTTCTTTTTAGCACTTACGGCAGGTCTTTTGTTATTTTTGGGAATAGATTCAATCGAAGAGGCATTAGAGGTATCTGCAGAAAGCCTTGCAGATAGTTTTAATGGCGTATTGCTTGTTGCAACTGTTTTGATATTTTCATTTCTTGGTTTGTATTATACTGGTGAAAAATTAGTTGACAGGGCAAAATCATCTAAACTTACAAAACCTGTTGCAATTGCCCTTATGATCTCAATTGGAATTGGATTGCATAACTTTGGCGAAGGACTAGCAATTGGGGCTGCTGTAGGTATGGGATCTGTTGCATTTAGTACATTTTTGATAATAGGATTTGCATTACACAACACTACTGAAGGAATTGCAATTGCATCCCCAATGTCTAGAGAAAAACTAATGATTGGAAAATTGGCTGCAATGGGAATGATAGCAGGAGCT
>JABDKK010000018.1 GCA_013002265.1 Candidatus Nitrosopumilus sp.
ACTGTAATTGCCAATGAGCCATATGTTGCAAAAGCGATTTTACCTAATCAAGCAACAACATACTCAAACCCATTTAATGTGTTTTCTGGAGAGAGAAAAACTATGAATATAATTATAAAAGAAATTCATACAGACTATGAAATTCCAAATTGGATACGCAATAACGCAGAATGGTGGGCGTCAGGAAAAATTGACGACACATCTTTCATAAACGGAATACAGTTCTTGATTAAAGAAAGAATTATCGTAATATCATAAAAAAACTCTGAAAATGTCTAAACAAATCTAAGAACGACCATTGCCTATGGGTTACTTTGGACTTTTTACCTTGAATTTAATATTCAAATGACGCTTTTGAAGTGTTGTTCCCATACGTGATTTGGATTTCATATGTGCCATGTCCGTATTCTCGAAACTTTGAGTATACAGTAGAAACATCTTGAATTGCAAATGCTGATTTTATTGGCAATACGTATCCTTCTGGAGTTATCAATCTGGTGATTACCAGATCATGGCTGGACTGTGTAATGAATTTCTCAGGATTTTCTACGTTTACACCGTAGTGAATTTCATTTGGTAATGTTGAATTATCCAACCATATCTTAAAGTTGTTCTCTTTTTTAGCAATGTTTCCCGTAGTAAATTCATATGTGGCATGTGTTTTCGGGCCGCTTGGAGGTATTACGCCTTGTGTAATTGTGTATTCTACCTCTAACAAATTACTCTGTGTTGAAAAAGTATATGGATTATTATTAAAGAAAAATGCCGAAAACCAACCATTAGAACTGACTGGTATATTTCTAAGAATAATTTTTCCGTTTAACTTGATATCTACAGTAAAAGTTTTCTCAGATATATTTCCTGTTTGGTCAAAATTTACATCATAAATATTTTGACTTATTGAGGGATTTGTAAAATCAAATTTTCCATAAACAATAACCTTGTCTCGAAAATTATAATGATCCTTATCAGTCCATATTATTAGAGGTAAAAGAGATTCCGGTTTGTCTTTAAGAACCGAAAATTCTTCATATTGTATATTTTGATCAAGATGATTGGGCAGGATTCTTTTTAGTTCAGATCCTATGTATCGGCAACAAAAATCCTGAGTTCTAAGAGGAATTTGCTTTTCAGGATCTGGTGTGTTCTTACAAAATTCTTTGAGAGAAACATAATCACAAAACCAATAGTTGTCAGTTATTGCATCTGTTCTCCAACCGACACACTCAGGGAATGTAGGCTGAGTTAAACAAAAATTATAGCTTCCGGTTTTAGCTGCATCTGCAGGATAAAAATCACTGAGAAGAATATACGTGCTAGACGACAGAATTAAAATTAGGAACAGAACTTTCTTCATTTTTCATCTCTCTTTTGAGTAATTTCAATTACTCTCTTTTCTCCACTATCAATAAAAAATGAGTCTGACCAAACTACACGACTATCTGAAAAAGTTGCTTTTGCAACATATGGCTCATTGGCAATTACAGTTGGAAGTACTTTAATCCAATCTGTAAAACCATCTTCATCAGTAGTGGCAGAATATATCCAATTGTTCACAATGACATTACCTTGCGGTTCACCAGTTTCATCAGTTACCCTAAATCGTATTTCTGCAGATTCTCGTACATCTAATTCTTCTATGATCATACTATTTTCTTTTAGATTTTTCTTATCCGTTACAGAAGCAAACCTTCCGTCAATGTAAACTTCTGCAAAATAATCATGATTGGGAGGAAGAGGAATCAAAAAAACATCTGAATCAAGTTGAGTTGAGTTCTGAGATTTGTTTCCAATCAAGTTTTCGTAAGAGTCTTGAAAGACGAAAAATTCAAAAGAACTATTTTCAAAGCCATATTGTTTTTTTATATCTATGGTGTCAATCAACATTGCAGATGTTACTTCTTTTGGAATTGAGTAGATTGTTAAGGATGAGTAAGATGGTCGATATTGATCATCCCCTTCAAAGATAGATTCAATGTCAAAGGATTTGAGAGAGTTTACCGTCTTTGAAAAAGAAATTGTCCTATCTTTATTAGTTGTTAAAGGGAGGATGTCTTCTCCATCAAAACTAAGAAAAATTTTTTTTTTGTCAAGTTTCATATTTGAATCAGATTCCTCTAAAGAAACAACAATGTTTAGCAGGGTATTGTTGTTCTGAATCACATATGAGGGAGAGGAATTCAGTAGCATTTTCGTTGAGTGACGAGATAAAATAGAAAAAGTCTTTTCTACAAGATTATTGTCAAATGAATCCTGTTGATCATTTAGAGTATCATGATAGTCAAGTATAATTTTTATGACGTGATTTCCTGTTTCAGCATTCCAAATTGGATCAGATGAAATTTTAATTTTATTTTCAATTCCTGGTTTGACATTATCGATTTCTCCAATGAAAAGTAATTTCTCATCAACAAAGTATGCCACAGTTATTATACTTGCTAATGACTTGGTTTCCGTTGTTCCTGCATTATAGATCTCGCCCGTGATCCTAGTTAATTCCCCTTTTTTTGGGTATGGTGGTTCAATCTGAATATTTTCTAGTACCAATTCCGCATTTTCAGGTAATGCATTCACATACATGAATGGAAATAAGATAATTAAGAACAGGTACAGTATGACAATATTTTTTATCATTATTGAATGTGGAACTGAGACATAACAAACTTTTCGTTTTTTACGAATTTACAAGATTGTTTTTGCATGGCTAAAGTAGGGATTTCGCAAAAACAGATACAAGAAAATTATGGAGAATTATCTGGGATTAATCAACATGAGTCATTTCTGGTGTATCAGCGGATTTTCAAATCTGTTGCCAGTACTTTTGTTGGCCGTATACCTTGAGAATAGACAGAAACATGAGTGCTTATGTGAGCACTTGATTTTGGATTGTTCTTCCAATATTGAGAATTGTTTGCATCAAAAGAATGCAGTGTCGTAGGATAACTAATGTCAACTTTTACTGTAGCCTTTCTTGCAAATTCCAAGATCAAGGGGTTTGATTAGAACCAGCCATTTGAAATGGTCAAGAATGATTTTGTTAAATTGTACATTTGAAAATGTTTTGTAGTTTGTCTTGTATTTATTGCATCTCAAATTTACTCTATTCATTAGATAGTATTTTTCAGAATTACAATTGAGACAACGAATCTTATTGTTAATATTAAATCGTCTGCATATGAATTCCAGTGATGGTAATTTGTCTGAAACTATTTTGAATATCTCAGTTAGGTTGATTGCTTTTCTCAATAATTACACAAAATTAATTGGGGGATTTGGGTAAATATTCATCAGAAGTATGTTTTGATGGTGAAGATCTAAGATTATTGATGACATTTTGCAACATAGAGTAATCCTTTGAAGACTTTTTTACAGTGATTGTTTGTGATGGTTGTTCTGATGGTTGTTCTGATGGTTGTTCTGATGGGAGAACAGTTTGTTTCTCTTGAGAGGAATGTTGTTGAGGAGATAATGCTAATTGTTGCATGCTTTCAAGTCGTTTCACTTGCTGCTGTAGTTGATTAACTTTTTGAATTTGTTCTAATGTAGCTTCCTTGTCATCATCATTAGTATCCATATTGTCATCATCGATATTGAATTCAGCTGTGTTTTCATACGTCGTAAGAGTCATTTTCGCATACACTTCATTTAATGCATTTAGAATTACATCACGATTGACTGGTTTTTTCAAATAGGAGTATAACCCACGTTTTTTCCATTCCTTTAATTCATCAGTATCCAAATCTATGGAAGAAAATAAAAAAATATTTGATTTTTGAAAAAGATATTTTTCTTCTAGTAAATGTAAAATCTGTTTTGTATCATAACCAACCAATGGAACATCTATGAAAAGTACATGACATGTTTTATTTTTAAAGTAAGATAGAGCTGTTTTGAGGTTAGTTTTTAGAGTAACATCAAAGCCTTTTATTCTCAATAACCTTGCAAAAACATTACCAAAATCAGGATCATTATCTATAATCATAATTTTCATGTCAGCAATATTTTGCAGAATCATGTGAAATTTTAGATTATTACTAGTCTAATTAATTTATTCATGTCAGATTAAAAATTGGGCTCAAACATATTGCACGCTCATAGTAATAATCTAAAAAAATACACATAAATCAAAGGTGCAAAAACTAAAACTATGAAAATTACAGTTTCAGTTATCAAGGCAGACGTCGGCGGAGTTGGCGGACATACAAAACCAAGTGACGGACTAATAGAAGCAATTAGAAATACCGTCAAAAATTCAGCTGACTTACTTATTGATTATTACATAGGATACTGCGGAGATGACACCCACATTGTCATGACCCATACGCACGGGGTAGACAACCAGCAGATTCACAAGCTGGCTTGGGATGCATTCATGGCAGGAACCCAGGTGGCCAAAGAGGAGGGCCTGTATGGCGCAGGACAGGACTTGCTCAAAGATTCATTTTCAGGAAACGTCAAAGGAATGGGTCCTGGAGTTGCGGAGATGGAATTTGAGGAAAGGCCCAATGAGGCATTTACGGTCTTTGCAGCAGACAAAACAGAGCCGGGTGCTTTCAACTATCCAATTTACAGAATGTTCGTAGATGCGCTAAGCAACACGGGACTGATTGTAAACAAGAGTCTTGCAAAAGGAGTAAAGATGAACATCATGGATGTGGAAAAAGCTCAAATTGCAGAATTGCACCTATGGGAGGACAAGCCAACCATAGAAGCTGCGCTAATGTATCCTGGCAGATACGTTGTAGATTCAGTGTATACCAAAGACGGGGAGCCAATTCTTGACGCGTCAACTGACAGACTGCACAACATTGCAGGGACTTATGTTGGAAAAGACGATCCAATCTGCGTAGTCAGAACTCAAAAGAACTTTCCAGCTACTGAAGAGGTAGGAAGCGTCTTTAACAATCCGCATTTTGTTGCAGGAAACACAAGGGGCAGCCACAACATGCCACTGATGCCAGTAAAACTAAACTCAGCAGCTACAATCAACTTTTGCATTCCAATTGTGGAGGCATTGGTGTTTAGCATGCATAATGGAAAACTAACGGGTCCATTTGACGGATTCTCAACGCCTGACTGGGACTATATCAGGGAAAATGCGACAAAGAAAGCAATTGCAATCAGAAGTCAGGGATTCATACACCCGGCAACACTTGTTCCGTCAGAATTAGAGTACGCCGAAGGGTACAGAGCAAGAATGGATGTTCTTGAAGGCAAGATGAAGCCCATGGAGGAAACTTCCAGTGGCGAAAAGAAAGAGAATTACGAAGATCCAGATTAGACACACCACCATAGTCAAATTGTAGGGAATAGTTAATAGTCAAAACAAAGTATTCAGTTTATACAATGATTGATTTTCAAAAAATCTTTGATTGGAAAACGTATATTTTCACGGCCTTAGCAGTAATTTCGTTTTCAAATTTCATGGCAGTTTTATTCGGAGAAACAATCCCCGGAGTCATTTTAGCATTTTTCAAAATTGCAGGAGAGTATGTTATTCTTGGAGCGGTTTTTGTATTTGCACTTGCATGGTTCCTAAAGGCAAAGCCACACAACAGGCCAAAACAATATTCAGTAGTTGTCTTTGATGTGTTTGGAAAGAAATCCCACATTGATGGAATAAGGACTCAATTCAAAACACATGATGTGGCATGGAGTTTTATGAAGCAATACAAAAAAGATTACCCGCTATGCAATTTTGCCCTAGTATCTGATCTTCCAAAATCAGACAAGCCAACAATTTTCAAATACATCTGATTCATACTTTTATTCAGGATTAGATTATGATTTAGAATGGAATATTCCATCTTAGCTGATTCTTTTTTCAAAATGGAATCAACTACAAAAAGACTAGAGCTTACAAAAATTCTTGTGGAACTATTTGAAAAGACACCGCATGAAGTAATTTCAAAAATTGTCTATTTGTTGCAAGGAAAGTTAAGACCAGACTTTGAAGGAATCGAGTTAGGGGTTGCAGAAAAACTTGCAATTAGAGCAATATCAAAATCATCAGGCATTCCAATAAAGAAAATAGAAGAAGAGTATAGAAAAGGAGGAGACATAGGCCACGCTGCATCAATAATTTTAGAGCAAAAAACTCAAACAACTTTTCTTGTGGAAGACATTACAGTAGAGCGAGTTTACGAAACGCTGCTAAAGATTTCAAAATCAGAAGGATCACGCTCCCAAGATATGAAAATGAAGTACATCTCTAGCCTGCTAAATGATGCAACACCGCTTGAGGCAATCTATATTTTGAAGATTTTGTTGGGAACATTGCGTTTAGGAATTGCAGAGAACACTGTTATGGATGCATTGGCAGTAGCATTTTCTGGAAACAAAGACAATAGAAAAATTTTAGAGCATGCATACAATGTTTCAAGTGATCTAGGAAAGGTTGCCGAAACAATTGCAACAAAAGGAATTGCAGGAATAGAAGAGTTTGAAATCATTTTATTTAATCCAATCAGACCAATGCTTGCAGACAGAGTAAAGAGCGAACAAGAAGCAATTGAAAGATTAGGAAATGAGTTTGCAGCCGAATACAAGCTAGATGGAGAAAGAGTGCAAATTCATGTTGAAGAAGAAAAAGTGGCATTGTTTTCAAGAAGTCTAGAAAACATTTCAAGTTACTATCCAGACATAATAGAAAAAATTCCCAAAGCAATTCAAGCAGATAATGCAATTCTAGAAGCAGAAATTGTTGCAGTTAATGAAAACACTGGGGAATTTTTACCATTTCAAGAACTCATGCATAGAAGGAGAAAATACAAAATTGAAAAGGCAGTGTCCCAATATCCAATCACAGTGAATTTTTTTGATGTATTGTTTAGCAATGAAAAGAGCTGTTTGGAGTTAAGTTATGCTCAAAGAAGAGAGAAACTTGAAAAAATTGTCAAAGAAGACGATTTTGCAAGATACATTCCAATGGAGATAGTCAGAAACGAAAATGAGATAGAGGACTTTTTAGAGAACAGCATTAATGCAGGAAGTGAAGGATTAATGCTAAAGCAACTTGACAAACCTTACCAAGCAGGTTCCAGAGGAAGTTACTGGTTAAAGCTAAAAAGAGAATATCAAAACAAGTTGGGAGACAGTTTAGATCTTGTTGTAGTTGGAGGATTTTTTGGAAAAGGAAGAAGAACAGGAAATTACGGCACGCTACTTCTTGCAACATATGACGAAGACGAAGATGTATTCACCAGTATCTGCAAGGTAGGAACTGGATTTTCTGATGAAAGTTTGGATCAATTATACCAAATTTTAAACCCCAAAGTAACTATCAAAAAAAATCCTCGAATAATTAGTGAGATGGAAGCAGATGTTTGGTTTGAGCCAGAACTAGTAATCGAAGTCGTAGCATCAGAAATTACACTTAGTCCTATTCACAAAGCAGCAAGAGATAAAATTAGAAAGGGCGCAGGACTAGCTTTGAGATTTCCAAAATTTACAGGAAAGATAAGAGTTGAAAAGACAGCTGAAGATGCATCAACTAATGAAGAAATGATCACACTTTACAAAGGTCAGAAAAAAGTAGCGCATGATAAAAATTTGATATAATCGCGCTCAAAAGATAACAAAAACCATAGAGGATTTAAATTACCTGAAGATTTTGTACATTCTGTTATGTATAGCGGAGAGCTTGAAGTTCAAGCAAAAAGAAAGGCCATAGCAGTTCTACAAGACGAGATAAACAGAATACTAAATGCTGCCAGAGAGCTTGCAACACTTCCTGATCTAATGATGAAAAAAGACAAGACGGGAATCAAAAACACTCTTGGACAAATTTCAACAATAGAAGAAGAAGTAGAGAACCTAAGAAGAAAGATTACAAGAGAAGTGGCAGATGTTGGAGGATTAATCATGAATAGAGAAAATCTTCTCAATACAGCATACACAATGGATGAAATTGCAGGCTATATCACTGGAATATCATTCAAACTATCCAATGTAAAACCAGCTACATTAAAGAGTGCAAAAATTGACAAGGATCTTACCAAGTTAATTGAGCTTGTTGTAGATGAAGTATACAAACTCAATGAGATCATTCGAAGTCTCAACACAAACACTGCTAATGCAATTGAATTGGCTCAAGAAACTCAAACAATCGAGAGAGAAATTGACATAAAATACAGACAGGCTACAATAAAACTTCTCAACGAAGTAACCAATACAAAAGAGCTTATGTTAATGAAAGATGTTATTGAAGGAATTGAGGAGATGGCAGACAAATGCCAACGTGTATCAGATTCCTTCATTTTACTAGCATTGAGTCTATAAAAAAATAATTTCATATTTTACTTTATTTTTATGCTTTAGAATTAATATACATAAGATTTCAGAAACTAATTATGAAAAGCGAGCTAATTGAGAACAGGATAATTGTTTGGGACATTGAGGACTCACGAAAGCTTTTCAGCCAAGGATATTTTGGAAAACCAATAGGGATACCAAAACCAATACCCGAAGAGATTGATGCTCCACTAATTTTAGATTTGATTGAAGGACTGTATCTTTTGGAAAATAAAAAAATTACAATATCAACTAGGAAACAAAAACTTACTGCAAACCAGCTTGTAGAGATTTGCAAAAAAGAGCATCATGATTTTGATAAAAAATATTTGGTGTATAAAAATTTCAGAGACAAAGGATACATTATCAATCCAGGAATAAAATTCGGTTGTGATTTTGCAGTTTATGAGAAAGGCCCAGGAATTGATCATGCCCCATTTTTAATTCAAGTGTACAGCAGAGGAGAATCAATTTCATCTACGGGAATAGTTTTAGCTGGCAGACTAGCAACAACGGTTAGAAAACAATTCATTTTAGCAATTCCCAAAGGAAAAGATCAAGTTGATTTTCTAGCATTAGATTGGTGGAAAGCTTAGATAGATTTTATGTATCCAGCAATTTTATCATAAATTTCAAACATTTCTTTTGAAATTCCAAGAGAGAGATGATTATCCCACTTGCCTCTAATTCTTACTGCGCCATCAGTGGGCTCAACATAGATAGTTGCATCCTTTAGAGATTGTTTTGCAATTAATTCATTTAAT
>JABDKK010000041.1 GCA_013002265.1 Candidatus Nitrosopumilus sp.
CATCTGTGTTCCTGTGATTGCCATGATGAAAACACCCCGCCCCACCCAATTGGAAACTCTCACTAATCTTCAATTTTTGAACTTCCTATCAATCTCTTGAGCCATTGCTTCTAACTGTGGTATCTCCAAATTTTCTATATGTTAACTTTTCAAGAGTTTTGATAATGCTAATTGCCGCTCGGTATTGAGGAATTTCAGGCTCATTTAGTTCTCCATACATCCCAATCCCTTGGATTGAATTTTGTTTTGCAAATCCCAATATTAGTCCATTAAATCCTGTAATGATTGATTTTTGAGTTGTTTCAACACCTAATCCTTCCATCTGTTTTGTTAGTCCAACTGAAGTTGTTGTGATGTATGTTTTTGGGTTTTTATCTAAAAATCTGTTTGTATGAAAACCTCCAAACGTGTAAATGAATTTTGCTGAATATTTTTTTGATACCTCCATAACATCTTGACATAATGCATTTAATTCAATAGTACTTTGAGGTTGTCCTTTTCCTCCTCCAAAAACAATTAGATCCTCTGTGAACTTATACTCCCAACTTTCATTTGGAAGATCAATATAGCCACCTCTATCCACGACATATGTGGGATAAGGTGTTTTGGCAATTCTGAATGTTTTTGTTTTCAGAAAATCATTGATGAAATTTACTACAATGCTTCCAACATTTCCCATGTCTTGCATTGCAGCAATAATGATTGGTTTTTCAACTGCTGGTTCTTCCTTTTGGGTAAAATCCACTATTTTTATGATATTTAATGAATTTTAAACATATATTGAAATTCTAAATAATCACTCATTCAGTATAATCCTCAAATAAATTGAATTAATCCATTTAATGAATTGGAAACTAAAAACATTTTCAAAATTCAGATGATTAATTTTCATGATATTCATGGAATTATTTTTTTTAATATTCTATCTATAATGATCTTTTTCAAAATTTTTAAAAAATATTTGTTTTATGATCTGAAGCCATTTTTCAAGCATATCTTTTTCAAATAATCAAAAATTTGAGCCTGAGTTTTATTGAAATTTTTCCATTAAGTTAAACCCCTATCATATTTTAACTCTTGCAGTTTTTATCCGAGATTTTCAATGATCGATAAAAACATGAAGATTCATAAGGCAAAAAAACTTTCTATCGACAAATTATGGAAACATCCATGGAAAATATCGGAACTTTGGAATATGTTCTTGACAAATATTCCAAAACCTGGAGCTGGAAAATTACAGGTGAGCGTGCAGTAAGTATGATTTCCAGGTTGGTTCCTCAAGCCTGGTATGGCGAATCTGTCAATGAGGTGATTGTGCCTGACAGTACTGAAAGCATTAAACAAATCAAATTAATTATGGACAGATACCCTCTTGAAATTTTATCAAAATCCGCATGGCAGAGAAAGATCATCAAGACCTTTACTCCAAAACCTACTTTGCCTCCAATTAAGCACAAACTAAAACGTGCAAAATCCGGTGACCAATTTAGAGGAAAATTACTGAACTTTCAAAAAGAAGGATTGGATTTTTTGATCAAATCCTCGGGCAATGCATTACTTGCAGATGAGATGGGTCTTGGAAAAACAGTACAGACATTATCATATGTCGCAACCGAAAAACAAACGTTTCCAATATTGGTTGTTGCCCCTCTTGTAACTCTGAATAATTGGGAACGCGAAATTCAAAAATTTCTAAAGAAAAAAAGTAGAAATGGCCGAATTGTAGAATCTGATTCCCCAAGTGTCACTTTGATTAGAACAGGAAAATCACAAGAATTGCCAAGAACAGACATTTATGTAATAAACTATGAATTACTCTTTAAAAGGCAAAATGATATTGCAAAACTTGGAATCAAAACTATTGTTTGTGATGAAGTGCATAATCTAAGATCAAAGACTACCCAAAAATACAAATCTGTAAAAAAACTAGCTGCCCTTCCATCTGTTTTGTATAGGATTGGTTTGTCTGGAACTCCGATTTACAACAGAGGTTCTGAAATTTGGCCAATCATTGATATCATCAAACCCGGATTGCTTGGAAGTTTTAAAGAATTCTGTGAATACTTTTGCTATGTTAATGAAAAAGGCAAAGCAATTGTTTTGGAAAATAAGCGTGACTCATTACGAAACGAACTTCAAAAACATGTCATGCTTCGAAGGAAAAAATCTGATGTCCTAAAGGAGCTAAAAGATAAAGTCCGATACAAAGAGGTAATTGCTTCTGATACTGATTACTATCTTGAAGAACTCGATAAAATTTGGAAAAAACTTGAAGAAGAACAAAAAGTCGCAAATTCCGAATTCTCAAAATCTGCTTCCTATCATAGAGCCATTCAAAGTGAAAGACAAATTGCAGGAATTGCAAAACTTCCACATGTAATCAATTTTGTCAAAAACATTATGGAAATTGAAGAGAGTGTTGTGGTATTTTGTCATCATAAGGTAATCCACAAGTTACTTCATGAGAGTCTTGAAGAATTCTCACCTGTTTCAATTATCGGTGGACAGACAGATTCCTTTAGGCAAGATCAGATTGATAAGTTCCAAAAAGGAGAATCTAAACTCATGATTGCAGGTCTTCGAGCTGGAAACGTTGGAATTAATTTGACAAGAGCAAAGTATGTGATATTTGCTGAACTGGATTGGAGTCCTGCTATTCATAGACAGGCAGAGGATAGACTGCATAGAATTGGCCAGAAAAACACTGTATTTGCCTATTACTTGATTGGAAATGGCACATTGGATGATCATGTTGCAAATATTTTGGTTGATAAAAGCTATGAAATAGATGCAATCATGGATGAGACAGTTGATAACTATGAGAATAAAAACAAAGCCGAACTAATTCTAGCTCAAATTCAAGATAAAATTCGTTCAAAATAACTAAATTTCTAACCTTTCTTTTAGTTTGAATAGTTTTTCTGTAATGGAATTTTTTCTTTCAGATTCTAAAACTGAATCCTGAATTTCTTTAGTTATTTCATCAATCAAACTCAGAATCTCTATTCCTGGTTTTGAGTCTTCAAAATTAATTTTATCAAATCCTTCCGTTTCTGTCCTGTCTATCTCTTCTATCCCTTCTGGGAGAATTTCATATGTCTTTACTAATTTTTCATCGTGTCTTTGTGGTGACATTAACACCAGCTGGTTTTTTCTTAATTTTTCAATATCCTCTAAAAAAACATCCTCGCTGATTTTTAAAACATCTATGATTTCACTCATACTGCATGATTTTATTTGTAGCAATCTTAGAATTTTAGCCCATGATGGAACGTTGTTGCTCCAAAGAATTTCTTTGGCAATTTGAGTTATTGAAAAAGAGCCATCTTGATTCAATGAAATCATTTTTCTGTCTTTTAATGATGCAAGAGCATCCAGAATTCTTCCAACCCCTAATCTCTTTAGATTGGAATTTTCTATATTTTTTTCATTAAATGTACCATTTTCCTTTTGAGCCAAATTTAGAATTTCTAAATCTAATGTCCCTAATTTTCGCATAAACCCCACTGTCCTTAAAGTTTAATCATTCTTTCCATTTTGCTATCTCTTTGTGAATTTTCTCTAGCGATATTTTGGTCTCAATTAAATTAGGCAAATTTGACTCTGCCCAATCTTGATACTCTTTAATTGAAGTCAAATTCAGTTTGGGATTGGTTGTCTGTTTTGCTAAAAACCATGTCTCTCTGTATGCAAAGATTATTCTTCCAATTAGCAATCCGTTTTTATTCAGAAAGACGTTCTGCAACTCCTTAATTTCGCCTTCTTTGTTTTTATTCTCCTCGATAATTTTCTTAAATTCTAAATTATTTAGTTGATGGTACCTTTCAAACACTTTATTGCTGATACTACGCATTATTCGTATTTTTTCTTCATAATTTTTTAAAAATTTTTTTGCCCATTCTTTTGTTTTATTGCTGTCTGATAGTTCTATATTGCTTGTTGAAATGATCTCTTGGATTGTAATCTCTAGAATCTCTAAATGCCACTTGACAAATTCTTCTAACCCTTCTACGCTTTTCATTTTTTGACACAACCATGAAAATACAGATACTGCTTGATCCTTATTTGGAAAAACTCGATGAATTTCGGGGTGGATCATATTTTAGAAAAGCGTTTTTTCAATAAAAACTTGATTTAACTATCTCATTCAAAAATATATGTGGTAAGGAGCGTTTTGAATCATGGTAAGATATGAACTACCCAGATTACCCTATGATTACAACGAACTAGAGCCATTTATTGATTCCATGACAATGGAGATACATCATAAAAAACATCACCAGTCTTATGTTGATGGACTAAACAAAACATTAGAGTCCATTGGAGGTGCTGCACATCCAAAATACATTTCGGCAATACTGTCTGATCTTAGCAGTGTACCGGAATCTGGGAGAAATTTAATTAATTTTTTTGGTGGTGGATTTGAAAACCACAAATTGTTTTGGGAAACAATGACTCCAAAAAATGATGGGGTTCCTGGTGGAAAATTAGAAGATGCCATTGATGTGTATTTTAATAACTTTGACAATTTCAAAAAAAATTTTTCAGAAAAGGCAATTACAATACAGGGCAGTGGTTGGTGTTGGCTGGTTTTTAATCCCACATATAATAAAATTGAAATTATTACGAGTATAAATCAAGACAGTCCGTGGATATTTCAAAAAACTCCTCTTCTGGGATTGGATGTTTGGGAGCATGCATACTATCTAAAATACCAAAATCGAAGACCAGAATATGTTGAAAATTGGTGGAATATTGTAAATTGGGATTATGTTGGGAATCGTTTTGATGAACTTGCATAATAACTGAATGATTTGGATAAATTCTTTTAAAGAAAAATTCAATTTTCTCTCTTATGAACAAGAGTCTAAGATACATTGCAATTCTTGCAATACTCCCCTTGTTTACAGCAGGCTTGGGAACTAGTTATTTCACAGATGTTGATGCACTAAAAGGCCAAGGTGTTAGAACCTCACAATACGGTTCTGCTACTGATGTTTGTGGACTACAACTATGCTCTGAATATCCTGGCGGCAAAGCTGCTTGGGAAGCCGAAAAACAAAAAGACACACCTGTAGCAGCAGTTGAAAAAGAAGAACCAAAAATGGAAAAAAAATCCATGATGGAAAAAGATCACATGGAAGAAGAGACTGATGCAGACTTGGGTTCTGTACTTAGATTATCAAGAGCAAATGTTCCAGCAGAAATTCCAATGCATAAAGGCTATTACGATGGCGGTGATGTTTACTATATCATCACTGACTCCAGTGATGCCACACATGCAGATATCATTACGAAGAATCAAGGATGGAAGGTAGAACTTGCACCCTTGCTCAAGAATGCTCCTGATGAAGCACTATCAAAAACATTCATGTTTGTAAACGGCGTTGAAGGCGATGGCGTACATGGATTCCAAAGTGAAGTTTTCACCAGCACACCTGCACAAGCAGATGTATACAGTGCATTGACTTCACATGTTCACGTAATGTGGGCCGATGGTGTGACGCCAAGAGTTCTTGATTCTGAACAAATGATAATGGATGCAGCTGACAATGGCGAGATAACATTAACTGAAGTTGATGTTGTCATTAACATGCCTCAGATTGTTTGGCCAGAAGGTCAGATGTTGGTCAAAGAAGACAAAACTTTGACTGATGAAACACCGTATGGTGGAGGGCAAGTTCTTGATATTGATACAGAAGAAATGACTGTAACTTTCATAGCTCATCGTGGATGGGGTCCCGATGGTAGAACGATCTATTACATTGTAACAGATGCTACTCCTAGCGGTCCTGCCGGA
>JABDKK010000043.1 GCA_013002265.1 Candidatus Nitrosopumilus sp.
ATGCAATGTAGGGTAGCATCAAGTATGCAGCAATTTTAGATACCTTCCAAAACGCCAGAATGGTTTGTGCAATTGCAACCCATAGTGTAACTATGACTAAGAGACCAAATGGTGGCGACTCTAGGCCAAAGAAAACTATCGACCATATGGCATTCAAAAACATTTGTACGCCAAAAATAATCAAGGGTATACTGGACTTTAGCTTGCCATTTGTCCAGATAACATACAAGGAGATTCCAATTAGAAAATAAAGTGTAATCCAAACAGGTCCAAAGACATAGTTGGGTGGTGTGAATTCCGGCTTTGCAAGTGTTGTATACCAAGAAGAGATTGAGTCCATGGTGAAAAGTGATCCTATTGCTCCTGCCAGTTGAGGTATTGCCAAGGAAACTATGAGTTTTGGAATGCTTTTGATTATCATGCCATATTCCCCTCTTTGAATTCATTATTGATATTGCAAGTACTAATTCTTGAGCAAATGAGATATACACATATGAAAATCATTTCCTAAACAGAATCCAAATCCGCGTCCCTACAAAAATTCCAACAGCAGACGCAATTAAAATTGGAACAATGAACTGTCCTTCGTTCATGATCAATCCTGTAAATTTGTAGTATTTAGAATAATATCCACATCATTCCTGCTGCTAATTTTTTAGTATAATCAAATAATATCCTAAAAATGAATTAAGCAATGATTATTTTAAAACCAGAAATAAATTGCCATTTGATTAAAAAATTCTATTCTCTTTTTGTGTCATCAGTTGCAACATTGCTCCATCAGAATAGTCAATGTGATGCATTTTCAAAGTGTGTGCTTGAAATTCCTTTATGGAATCCCTCGCATCAAGACTACTTGCCTCAAAATCACATTCAAACCCATAATCCTTGCAGGCTAGCTTGCTCATCAATATTTTCTTCATCTCACTCCTAGTTGGCAAGTTTTGTATTTTAATATAATCAATCATTTTTGTTTTGTTTGTCAGATATTATCCTAACAAGTGCTGTAGCAACATTTTTTGCAACATGCTTCTCTGCAACGCTGATTTTTTTGCTCTTGAAGTCATCCTCAATTTCAGTTAATGTTGGCTTGAGAATCTTATCAACAAAGTCTGTTGCTTCAGAGCTTTGACTGTATTTTTTGTATATTTACGGTACAATAAGCACAATTATGGTTAAATCAAATTTTTGTGCTATAGACAGTGCTTTCTCAAAGGCCCTTCTTGCATTGCTAGAGCCATCAAATGGAATCAGTATTTTTTAAATTCCGTCATAATGTTTTTGAACGTTTATTCAATTATTTTCTACTTTACAATTAGGACCGGAATCTTGGCTTTTTTGAGCACATAGTCCGAAGCGCTTCCTAGAAATATCTTCTTTAGAGAGTTAAGACCTCTTGCGCCCATAACAATCATCTCAAAGCCGTGCTTGTTTGCAAACTTTACAACATCATATCCAGGATCTGCACCATACACGATCTTGAATTCAAATGAAATGCCGTTTTGTTCACATTTCTTTTTTGCAGGAGCAATGATGTTCTTAGATATTTTTTTCTCAGCTTCATTTTTGGGAGGCCTTCTTGCTCCCCCAATGGCAATGGATGAAGACATGACCACAATGTGCAACGCAAAAATTGAAGCCTCTTGTTTTTTTGCAATCTCCAATGCCTTTGACAAACCTCTCTTTGAATTTGCAGAACCGTCAATTGGAACCAATATCTTTTTCATAATGTTGTATATTGTGGACATCATATTAAAAGGATGAAAACTCTGTTTTTGCTATATTTTGGAATAATTGGAGTTTGGAAATTTTACAAAAAAACTGAATCTCTGTTGTCAAATTTGCTCCAGATATTACCACTAGAATGATAATTTATCACTAGTTAAATATCACAATCACAAATGATCTATGAAAGGTTTGGCTGTCGCCTGTTGACACAAGTTTCAGGCCTTAAGATGATACTGAGACCAAAACCGCCTCCGACCAGCATTGGAATCAGTACAAAACTGTCGTCAGAATGGCTCATGCTTCTGGCCTTAAGTTTCAAAACCTTTTTTATTTTTTCATAAATGATAATTGCCAGTTACAGCAGGATGAATATTCTGAAGAAATTGGCACTTGCATGTTTTGGCTTGAGTCTTTAAATTTCAACATCAAACACTCAGGAAAACGTAAGAGTTTCTTGTAAGAAATGAGCTGAACTTGGATTTTATTCGCACAGGCAAAAGTGTCTTTGGAAAAAGTCACATGATAGAGAAGATCATAAAACAAAGAAAGGTAAGCAAAAGGGAGGTGTTCTATGTGTGTGATGAAGTAAGGGACCTTGAGGCTGCCATAAAATCTGGAATCAAACCAGTTGCAGTTAGAGGGGTACAACACCAAAGATACACTCAAAAGAAATCCTGATTTTTTGGCAGACATACTAGATGAATTAAAAAAATCATCGTTTCATAGTTCTATTTTCTTGAAATTCATGTTTCCACGTGGGTGTTAATTCCATACTCTAAACTACATTCTCAGCATTTTCAAAAGTAGTATAGATAAGAAACCTACGTTTGATCTTTTTTTAAAATCGAGGTAAAAATATTGTTTCTTTAAATAAGAAAATTCCAAATAGTCATTATGGGATTAAGAGAGATTCAGTTAAAGGAAGAATATCGTTCTGACAGAGACGATATCGTTGCAGAGTTTTTCTTTCCATGTTTAAGTCACTGTATAGAATACGACAGATGTGTTGATTTGCTATCAATTCAAACTCTAGCTACAATTTCAATGGCATTTGAGAATTTTTCGGGTGGAAAAGCAAAATTGCGAATGATTACAGGACATAGATTCAAAACAGAAGATTTGAATCTGTTTACAAAACTATTCTCAGAGAGATATACAAAATCCTTTGAAGGAACATTTATCAAAAATACCAAAATCCAGAAACTGCAAGATATAGTGAACAACGGTCAAATAGAACTGAAAATTGCAATTCCCAATTCAGAGCAAGTCGCAAATTCATTTTCAGAGAGAATAGGAATTTTTAGAGATGAAAATGATCAAGCTGTAGCATTCACTGGAACCTCAAGAGAATCATTCTCAACTCAAACGAGAGATTTTGAATCAGTAGATGTGTTCACTTCATGGAATGATAGATCACGTGTTGAAAGAAAGATGCAGGATTTTGAGGATCTCTGGAATAACAAAACAAAGTATGTCGAAGTGTATGATTTTATGTATGCTGAAGGAAACAATCTTTTAAAATATTCATCAGAATGGATTATGCAAGACTAGAGCTGAAATGATTCCTCTAGTCTAGCTTTGTTTTCAAGAAAATTCATCCTATTGATCTTATAGTAAATTACTTCACCGCGTCGCTCAATTACGGCAATAATTGGTTCTTTTCCCATTTGTGTAATTTCTTCAATCTTTGTTTGTAGAGCACCAATTTTTTCTTGTTGTCCTTCATTGAGACCAAAGATAAGAAATTTTGCCCCCTTTTCTCCAAAGTGGCCCCTTTCATAAACTCGAAAATCAGAACCAAATCCAAATCCATCCTTTACAACATATCCACGATTTCGAAGATCACGACAAATCAAAAATTTAGTTAAAATATCGGTGTCTGTTTTTTGACAAATATTCATAAACGAGTCAAAATCCATCTGTTTTTTGCCTTTCTTTAGAACCAGTCTATTTGTATATAGCAAATAGAGTGTTTCAAACTGTTTTAAGAAAAGTTTTTCTTTTTCAATTTCGCCATATCCTTTCTGTTCCAGTTCATGAATCATTTTCTTATCAGAGATGCAGGTTTGATCTGAAATCATTTCACCATAAACCAGCAGAGTATCTTCCATAATGATGAGAAAACCAAAGGATTTCCATATAAGTATTGGAGAATACGAATGAATCTCTACTAACCGTTAAAATATGGGCGTTCTTGTTCGAGGGTATAATGCATGGTGCTAATTACAGAACTGCAACTGGACAAGTCTTTACAAGAAAGGAGTACATCAAAGGCAAACCACAGATAAAAATTGCAAAATTTCAAGGTGGTAAAAGAGGGACTTATCAGTATTGTGTTCAATTAAGTCTAAATGAAAAAATTCAGATCAGACATATGGCAATAGAATCGACAAGACTGGCAGCAAATAAAACATTAGAGAAAAAAACTGGAGAGTCAGGGTATTAT
>JABDKK010000048.1 GCA_013002265.1 Candidatus Nitrosopumilus sp.
TGAGATCGGAGATTTGTCTAATAGTAAAAAAAGTTCAACAAGTTCTCGCTAATAGAACCTTGAGCCTATGGTGAATATGACAATAGGATATTGTGTTAAGTGTCGTGACAAACGAGAAATCGGCGGCCCTAAACCATACACCATGAAAAATGGTAAACCTGCAATCAAAGGCACATGCCCAACATGCAGTACAGCCATTTTCAGAATCGGCAGAGGATAAACTTCTCAATAGAGAAATTTAGTAATGCCATTCATCAGTAAGGCCATTCCATAGCGAACGCATTGGGGATGGATCTTTTTCTATTTCTTCTGTAATTCTATTTTTCAGTACGAAGAAGAAATTTTCCAACGCATCTACTCCCCCATCAGCATACAATTCATGACCGATTTCAGTAATTCTTTTGTGTTTTTCAGCAATTTCTGAAGAATCTGGATTTTGAAGACAAAAAGTCATCAAATCAATTAATTCCTCTTCAAGCATAAAGTCCATACAAAAGATAAATTTCAATACTCAATTAATCTTTTTTAAAAATTAGTTCTCCGATCTAGACAATTTTTATAAGATTTATTGAAGTTTAGTAATCTAGTGATAAAATTTTAGAAAATAAAAAAAGAAATAGTTAGGATTCGCCTTCCTCAACTTTCCATGAGTATTCTACGTTACCTTTACTTTTACCATCAGAATCACGCTCTGTGTATGTCACCTTGATTTCCTCAAAGTTTAATGAGAAATTCTCAGAGGGCACATCTTCTGATTGACCTGAACCACTGATATTATAGCTGGTTACTAGAACATTTGTTAGTTCATATGCATAGTATGTAAGACGTCCTGCATCACCGTATGTTTTGGTTAATTCAATCTCTACTTTTGGATATACTTTTCCTAGAGCAACAGATTCTGCAATCTTTGGACTAGCTTTGTCTAGTTCTTTTACAACT
This sequence comes from Candidatus Nitrosopumilus sp., assembly GCA_013002265.1. Classification (GTDB taxonomy): domain Archaea; phylum Thermoproteota; class Nitrososphaeria; order Nitrososphaerales; family Nitrosopumilaceae; genus Nitrosopumilus. Next base: position 940 of record JABDKK010000048.1, read on the forward strand.
ACAACATCATCTAATATTACATCTCCACGTGTACGAGTAGATCCAGTTTGAGCTCCACCCGGTTGATGCAATCCTTGATCAAATGATAGTAAATCACTCCATGCCTGATGATCTTTATCTGTTGCTTCACCATCAACACCATCAAATTTGATGTATGCTGTAGTAGAAGCACTTTCAGATGGAGGGTTAGATATTATTCCATCAATTTGTTCCTGTTGATCATTTAGTCGAAGATCTAGTGAAAGCATTTCAGTGTCAATTCTTTCAACATCTGCATTATGCACTGAAATCTCAGTAAAGACATCAAAGAATGAATCAATACGTTGACCAGATGCATCTACAAATATGTCAAAGAAGCTATCAGGGGATGAATATAGTTCTGTGAAGATGTCAAAGAATGAATCCACAGATGTTTGTGATTCTTCTAGACTACTTACACGTAAATCCATAGATAAAATTTCAGTATCAAATGAATCTGCTTGTCCCTTGAGAACTGTTACATGTCCAGTGTTTTCCTCAACTTGCTTTTGCAATTCACCTAATCCACCAGAATTTGTTTGGTGTCCAGGTTTATGTTCTGCATATACCATAGTTCCTGTCATTATAGTACTTGCGACAAATGCTAATGCCACAATTCCTGCAATGATTGTTTTACTTGTCATTGAGGTCTAAAAAAATAATATTAATTTAAATGCGATCATTTGTCAGCGATCAAATATTACACATTAGCAGTAATTCAACAACAAAAATGGATATAAGAAAATCACATAAGAAAACTGTAAATTAAAAAAGTTCCAGATTTGGAAGATTCCCAGTGCTCTTAAATTGACTTTAGTAAAAATTCATTCATTGCCGGTGTTTCTATCAGATAAAGCACAAAGAGAATGGAGAGAAACAATGCAGGAATTAAAGCTAGGTTTGAGAATAAACACTGAAAAATTCCTAAAAGAAATTAAAAGAAAGTAAAGAAAAATTATTTGAGACGTCTATAGATCTCTTTGAACTCACGTGAAAGATTGTATGACATATTCAGCAGGTGAGCCAATTGATTCATCGATGTCTTGTCATGACCTAGTTGTCTTAGCAAAGTCAAAGCCTTTTGTGGGGAGCTAGACGAAAGAGGACTTTGGCCAGACCAGGTTTTGAAAGCATCCTCAACATCTAAAC
>JABDKK010000065.1 GCA_013002265.1 Candidatus Nitrosopumilus sp.
CTTTGGAAGAGAAGGTGGAGAAAGAAGAAGAGGTGGAAACTTTGGTGATAGAAGAGAAGGTGGAGCTGGTAAAGAAAGATCCGGCTCAAATAAAAAGAGAAAGAAGTTTGGAAGAAGATAATCAATCATTTTTTTGGATAAAATCAGATGGTGAAAGAAAACTAGCCACTGAAAATATGGTTCCAGGAAATCAAGTTTACAAAGAAAAACTACTGACAAAAAAAGGAACAGAGTACAGATTATGGGATCCATTCAGAAGTAAATTAGCAGCAGCCATAATGAATGAATTAGAATATTTTCCAATTGAAAATAAAAGTAAAGTTTTGTATTTAGGAGCATCAACAGGGACTACTGTTAGCCATATTTCAGACATTGTGGGTCCTAGTGGAATAGTTTTTGCAGTAGAGCATGCAAGCAGAGTTGCAAGGGATTTCTTAGACAGAGTTGCATCATATAGAAAAAACATTATGCCCATCCTACAGGATGCAAGAAAACCAAAAGAATATTTTTCTGTGTTTGGCAAAGTAGATGTAGTCTATGTAGATATTGCACAACCAGACCAAACCCAAATTGCATTAGACAATTGTGAAATGTTTCTAAAGAACGAGGGGTATTTTTTTCTTGTAATCAAAACGAGAAGTATAGATGTAACAAAATCACCAACGAGAATAGTTGAAGAAGAGACAGAAAAATTAAGAAATAAATTTCATATCTTACAGTCAATTGATTTGCATCCATATGACAAGGATCATGCAATGATTGTTGCTAAATCAAAAAACTAGTTTTTTAAAACAATTTTTTGAACTGGTTTCCAACTTTTACGCACAAAATTGGGCATTGCCTTATTGGTAAGATAGTATTTTTTAACAAATTTTACGGTTACAGAATCTGATGGATATCCGCTTCCCAAATCATGGTTTTTTCGTAATTTTGCAATGGCCCTGTCTCTAGATACTTTAGCGATGATTGATGCGGCAGACACAACTACAAATCGACTATCTGCATGATGATATGATTTTATTTTATGATTGTTTGATAGTTGAGAGATTTCCTTTCCGAATCTTAGAGGATTCACATCGCATGAATCAACATATGAGGTATCAGCATTTAGTTTTGAAACAATCTTGGCCATGTATTTTGCCTCTAAACCATTCAGACAGTGATTTTTCACACTGGCATCAATAATTCTGGGAGAAATTCTTGCTACATAATAATCATCAACTAGTTTGATGATCTCCTTGTAAAGTTGCTCACGGGATTTTGGATTTAATTTTTTTGAGTCTTTAACTCCCAATGAAGATAATTTTCGAAGTTTTTTCTTATCCAATGAAATCCCTGCAATAACTAACGGGCCAAGCATTGAGCCCCTTCCAGCATCATCAACTCCACAAATTTGCACGAACTTTGTCTAAAAACACAAGTATTAAACCGTTATACGATTAAAAGAAATGAAATTAGTTTGGAATTTCCTGATGAGACCTTTCAAGAAATAATTGAAGGAAAAACAAAATTACTTGTTCCGAAAAAATCATTGACTGATAAAGTTCCACCAAAAAAACCAGCATTCTTTAATCCAAAAGCAAAGCTCAATAGAGATTTTTCAATAATTGCATATGCTGCATTTCTCAAAAATTTTCATGCCCCTAAAATTTTCTTAGAAGGTCTAGCAGGGATTGGAGCAAGAGGACTACGTGTAGCCAATGAATTGCAAGTAGATAGTGTTGTAATCAACGATCTAAATCCTAGTGCTCTAAAAATGGCAGAGCATTCTGCAAATCTAAACAAATTGGAAAATATAGAATTTTCTGAAAAAGAGGTTTGCAGATTTTTAAGCAAATATTCTAAAAAAGGCGAGAGAGGCTCAATTGTAGATATTGATCCATTTGGTTCTCCTGCAGCATTTTTTGACTGTGGAATTAGAGCCACCATGCATGGGGGAATACTATCTACTGCTGCCACAGATCTTCAAGTGTTAAATGGGTTATTCCAGGATGCGTGCAAGAGAAAGTACGGGGGAATTCCGGTCAGGACAGAATATGGAAATGAAATCGCAATCAGGCTAATTTTGGGTTGCCTGCGTTCAGTGGGAGCAAGATTAGGAGTTACAACAATTCCATTATTTGTGGAAAGTGACATGCATTACTATAGAACTTTTGTAAAAATTCTAAACAGACCAGATCAGCAAAATAATCTAGGATATATCATTCATTGCAAGAACTGCGGCCATAGAAAGATTTCACTTGAATCTGAGCACACATGTGAACTGTGTAAACTAAAAGCAAATTCTGCAGGACCCCTGTGGGTAGGAAAAATTTTTGATAAAGAGTTTATTCAAAATATGTTATTTGAAATTCCCAATTTGGAAATTGATAAAAATTGTGAAAAAACTCTATGTAAATGTCTTTTAGAATCAGAAATGCCTGCCACATATTTTACGGTAGATGAAATTGCATCAAAAATGAAAGCATCACCACCAAAACTAGAAAACGCAATTTCAAATTTACAAAAAAACAATTTTGTTTCCAGTGTAACATCATTTAATCCAACAGGGTTTAGAACGAATGCAAACATCAAAGAAATTATTAAAGTGTTTCAGGCTATCCAGTGAAACCTAGGCAAACATAATACAATTCACTGCTTTGTTTTCTACTTGCCTTAGGTTTTGTAACGCTAATTCGAGAAAATTTTTTCTTAACATAGTCTTTGAATTCCATTGAAAATTCGCCATCAAAAACCTTGAATACGGCATTTCCCTTATGAGTCAAAACATTATCCATAATTTTTGTGCATGAATAATTCAACGAAATTTGTTTAGCATGATCAACTGTCCAATTGCCGCTTACTTGTGGGGACAAATCACAAACCACAGCATTAACTTTACGCCCGAAATAAGACATTATTTCATCAACCACATGCTCATCTTCAATATTTTCTCTGATAATATGAGCTCCTGGAATCTCCTCTACATATGAAAGATCAACTCCCAGGACTTTACCT
>JABDKK010000091.1 GCA_013002265.1 Candidatus Nitrosopumilus sp.
GCTTGGAACGGTAATACATCACAGGGCCAAACTGGCAAAACGATTTCTTCAGATGAACTTGTTGAAAAACTTGATCGAGTTTTTTTGTTGGATGTGAGAAATACTGATGAGTTCTCAGAGTACAAAATTCCCGGCAGTGTGAACATTCCATTGCCAGAACTTTTTGATTCAAAAGTTACAGCAAAAATTCCAAAAGACAAGCAGATAGTAACAATTTGTCCACATGGAAATCGTGCCATGATTGCAAGTTTTGCCCTAACAAGAGCAGGAATAGATTCACAAACGCTTCAAAACGGTCTAGCTGGATGGAATCAAGTTCTAAAACCAGTTACAGTAGTCAATCAGCCAACAAAAATAATTCAGGTTCAAAAAGTTGGAAAGGGATGCCTTTCATACATTGTAGAATCAGATGGAAAGGCAATAGTAATTGATCCCCTATATCCTTTTGAGAAGTACATCGATATTTCCAAAAAACAGGGATTCCAAATCATCAAAGTGTTTGACACACATCAGCATGCAGATCATGTTTCATCAGCAAGAGATCTTGCAAAGGAAGTTGATGCAGAATTGTATCTATCAAAATATGAGGGCTTTTTGTATGAGGCTAATTTTATTGGCGATGCAGACCAAATCATTTTTGCAAACTCAAAGTTGCGTGTAATTCATACCCCAGGACATACACCAGGCAGTCTTAGTTTTGTCATAGATGAAAAATTTGTATTCACTGGAGATATCTTATTTGTAGAATCAATTGGAAGGCCTGATCTTAGAGACAACGCCGAAGAGTTTACAAAAGAACTTTACAATACGCTACATAACAAATTACTCAAACTGTCAAATCACACCATGGTGTTTCCTGCCCATCATGGAGAAGGGGCAGAGCCAGAAAATGAAGCATTCTACTCTACAATTGAAAAATCAAAGAGTCTCCCATGGCTTGACATATCAGAGGAAGAGTTTGTTAAAAAAATAGTTGCAATTACCCGTCCTAGACCAATGAACTATAGAAAAATTATTTCTGTAAACAAAGGGGAGTTAGAATTGGCACATTCTGAAATTCCAGACATGGAGATTGGCCCAAACAGATGCAGCATTTCTGAAACATGAAGTATATTAAAAAATACAACAGCATTTGCCAAAATTGAAAATAAGGTTGACATTAGGCATAAATTTCAAATTTAACTAAAAAGAAATTTAGCCTTTAACAAATTTTATTATTTTTAATATATTTCAAATAAAACAATTACAAAAATTTGTGACACAAACAGGATATGACCAAAAAGATCTTGAAAAATATGAGAGTCTTCAAAAAGATTACAAAAAGCTTCTAGCAGATTATGAAGAAATAGAATCAGATAGTCCTCATGCAGTAATAGACAAAAAAATCAAGGAATTATCTGACAAGCAAAAAGAGATTCAAGAGTTCTCTGCAAAGTTAAGCAGGAAATAAAATTCCAAAAACTATTGAATCATCATATATATTAAAAAGATAAAAAATAGATTCGCTAAAAATTATTTCTAACGTTTAGCCTTTCTTGCAGTACGTTTTGCCTTAGTTGCAGTCTTTCTAGTCTTTCTTTTGGTAGTACTAGCTGCCTTTCTTGCAGTACGTTTTGCCTTAGCTGCAACTTTTTTAACAGTTTTTTTGGCTCTTGCCATGCAAATTTGATTTTTCGATATACTTTAAATCCAAAACAAGTGCTCAAACTGAGCTTTAGTTAATTTTTTTTAGTCAAAAAAAATCAAAAAATTATAACGATCAGAAATTTTTAGTTTTTCAAATCAATAAACAAGAATTAATTTGAGAGTTTCAAACAACGAAATTGTTGAATCTGTTTAGAACACATAAAATCACAAAATTATGAGTAAAAATAGGGGCAAAACGAGACTTTAGAGTTATACTCTAATGATTGAAAAAGTCTCAAAGAGATTTAATGACAATTGATGAGACAATCAAAAAAGTCTTTTCACATAATCCATCATTAGTTGTGTAAGGAAAAAATAAATGTCATATGTTTACAAGAAAATTTCAAAAAAAATAATGTGGAGATCTCCACATTGGTGAATCGTATGCTCTTTGATTTATGCCAGTGAAGCAACTGTATGACTTAGGAGGTCATTGTACATACATTGACTGTGAAATTTGATTTGGGTGGTCTTGGAACAATTCTTGCAAATCTCTTGAATTGGTTCAGAGCACTGGAAACATTTCAAGTGGATTTGAAGTTCCGCGCCACACCTTCTACATGAGACATCTGGCATGTATGAAACACCTCACGGGAAATTTCTTCTGCCAATCTTCCATTTAGTTATAATTTCTTCAGGATAAGAAGAAATTTTTTCAAATGAAGATTTGACAGATTTTCTGATTTGAGATATTGAAGTTTGGCCTTTCATGCTATCCCTCCTCACTCAACTGACACTAGCCTGCCTTTTGGTTTTTCCTCGGCTAGAGAAAGCGTCAGTTCCAGTACTCCATTTGTGTACTTTGCCTTTGCAGAGTTCTCATCTACCTTGTACTTTAGAGGAATCTTTGTGCTGTATTTTCGATCCCCATGTTCTGCTGAAATGGAGACAACATTATCGTCTATGTTTACTTTAATGTCAGATTTTTCAATTCCTGGCATCTCAGTAACGAGTTTTAATATTCGTCCCTTTTCATCAATTGTCTCATCAACAAATGGTTCACGTGCACCAGTTTCCCCTACAGTAGAAACGGGTTTTGTATTTCCCCATTCTTTTACATGGGGCTTTCCGTCAGGACCTACTGTCATCTCGTATCCGTAGTAGTAGGGTCCAATAGTTTGGACTTGTCCTCCTAGAGGATTTTCGAAGATGTCGCCGTAATTAAAAAAGCGATTCGACAATCTTCGAAATGTATTTTCGAATTGGTCATCAAACCACATTTGTTTATCACCGAATTAATGTAATAGACATTACAAAATATAAAGATTTTGCATAACATATCCAGAAATTACTTTATGTCATTTTTATGACAAAATTAAAATAGACATTATTCATTGAATTAGCAATGCAAGTTCTCCATCAAGAGTTTGAACAAAATCAATCAAAACCAAAAAATCAGAGACAGGTTACATATTTTTGCAGGTTATGCAGAAAATATGGAATTAAAACAAGAAAGGCACATTTACAAAATTATCACAATGCCAACAGGGACACAGTAACCAAAAGAAGCAACCAGGATCTGGTAGATGTCATATTCATTGAATCAAGATGATTATTTTTAGATTTAATTTAGAAATTTCTTAAAAAAAACAGAACTTCAAAAAGATTATTTCTTTTTTGAAGTGGTTTTTTTGGATGCTGTTTTAGCTGTTGCTTTTTTCTTTGCTGCCATGGATATCGGTATTTTCACTTGGATTTCTACAGGTGAAATTGAAAAAAATATACCAAATAGGTATTATTTAGATCACATTTTTTGTCTAAAAATTTCCAAAAAGTGGTTTTTCCAAAAATGGGATTTTTCTCAAACATACAATTTCAATGGCAAATGGGTAGAAATATCCCTTAATAGATCAGAGGGGAGTCGACTCGCGATGACTTTGAAAAGTATCCAAAGTGCCAGGATTACAAAGGCTCTGGATTGTATTGTAAAAAACACAGAGAAGTTGGGAAGGTACTGGAGGGGCAAGTCAATTCCCAAATTACATAAACCAGTACAGATTTTAAAGTTGAATTCCACAAGAAACTGAAGATTAGATGAATCCACTATTTCAGTTAAGCACTAGAAGTTATGACAAAGAAATCCCAATTATAAAAAGTGCATTGGAGCAGTTAGAAAAAGAATGCAATGCAAAAAATGGATACGTGATTGAAGAGCCGTTTCAAAAATTTGGTTGGACTTTTTTTAACATTCAGATCAGCGAAGAGATGGTAGGCATTATTGAAAAATCAGGAATGATGGAAGGGGCATTAGGATACAGAATTGGAGAGCAGATGACAAATTTTATCGGACATTATTTAGAAACTAAAGGTAGCTCAGTTAGGATAAAAAAAATAGATTACTGATCAATTCTAGAGCTATTCAAGAAATGCGCGGAGCATCCAGGCCATTTTCTCATGTTGTTCCATCAAGCCTGTTAAAAAGTCCGAAGTTCCAGCATCGCCAAGATGCGTGCAGGTTTCAAGATCCTTTCTCAAACTTTGGATTACAGACTCGTGATCATCTAAGAGATTTCTAAGCATGGTTTTTGCCTCTGGATAGGTGTCTGACTGTTCCTTAAGTCTGGTATTTCCAAGGAATTCTGCAAGAGTAGCCATGGATTTGCCACCGAGAGAACGACTTCTTTCTGCCACCTCATCGATTATTGCATCTATTTCTTCATACTGGGATTCAAAGAACTTGTGCAAGTCATTGAATTGAATTCCAGTCACATTCCAATGATAATTTCTAGTCTTTGTGTACAAAACATACTCATCCGAGAGCAGATTGTTTAGCATTCCCACAATATTTTTTGAATTATCAGATGAAATTCCTATGTTGGGTTCCATACTACCAAATGCAGGTTATAAAATTTAAAGGATTAGTGTGATTACAAAAAATACTTTTTAGGAAATTTTATAGAGTTTTTTTGCATTTTTGTACATGAAGTTATCTCTAAATTCTTTTTTGATACTGAGCTTTGCTACAAAGTTAAGGTATGAGTCCATTGTACTAATTGGCCAATCAGTACCATACAGCAGATATCTTGGCTCTCCTGCATAGTTGATCAGTTCAGCAACCTTGTCTTTCATCATCTTTTCAAAAAAGTGATCAAAAGAGCCAACAACAAGTCCAGATACGTCTGCAAAAACATTCTTGTTTTTGTAGAGCACCTCTTGAGCATCTTGAATCCACGGATTGCCCAGATGGCACATTACTATTTTGAGTTCAGGGTTATCAACTGCAACATCATCCAAGTTGAGTGGTCTTGAAAATCGCAGTTTTCCCTTCTCCGAATATGTATCGCCAGTGTGAAACATTACAGGAATTCCAAACTCAATGCAAGTATCATAGACTTTTTGGTACCTTTCATCATAAGGATAATAGTGCTCGTATCCGGAGTAAATTTTCATGGCTTTGATTTGGCCATCTTTAATCCATTCTCTATATTGTTTTAGATCCTCATCGGTATGATTGTCAATTGTAAATCCTGCTGCAACCCCGAGATTGTCATATTTTTTGATGCCATCAATGATTTGTTTGGTTGAGGGCCTCCGTTCATTGACCTTGTACGAGGATAAAATTATGGCATAGTCTACATTGTTGCTGATCATTTCTGTTTGAAGCATTTCCAATCTGTCTTCCAATAATGGGATATGCTCGGTTAATTCATACTGATTTACATGAACATGGCAATCAATTATCATTTCACTCTACGAAATGGGGATTTTTCCACTCAATAAAAGTTGCATAGTTAAGTGATCGTGGATCCTTCATGTAATCAGGCAGAATTTTGATAAATTTGAAACCGTTTCTTAGCTGAAATGACAAAACAGGTTCTTTGATTTCATGGCGTTTGACCTTTTGAACATATTCTAAGGGAGTCATTTTTTTTGCATTCTCACCATAGTTGATTAATCGACCACCAGAAATAATTCTACGCAGTCCTAGTTTAATGGCCAATTCTTTTCTAGAATCATACAATTTTGTTGCGACTCCTAGTCTTCTAAAATCAGGATGTGCAGAAACATCTGCACCATAAAGGGAGTCTCCTTTGGGATTATGATTCTTAAAGAGACTTCCCCCACATGCTTCCTTCCACGTATGCTCTTTGTACTCAGAATCCAGTTTGATGATTAGACTGCTACAAGAGCCAATTATCTTATCTTTGTATGCAGCAACAAACTGACCTTCAGGAAATACATCAAGATGGGCCTTAAGATGATCTGGTTTCCAGTAAACTCCTTCAGCTGCCATTAATGGAAATGATGCCTTTTGCAATTCTACTACCTGTGGAATATCCTCCGACTGCAGATTACGAATTATCACTTTGCTTTTAGTTGTTTCAGCCATATCAAAACACCATGACCATACAAGCTGATACAAAATATGAATTTTTTACAATTAAAGAATAGTTTTGCGTAACAGTTACCTCGATTTTATATCAGAAAAATTGTATGGCCAGTTATTTTAACATAGCTAAATAGGCAGATAAAAAGTCACTTTAGTTCTTCAGTAAGATTCTTTGAAAACCTTGGCGAGGTTGTGTGTCTTAATTGGTTTAATCTCAGTATCAGAGAACAAGTTTTTTGCTCTAAAAAATAATACAGCGTATCAAAGTATTCTTGCATTATTCATCATCCTTGCTAAATATCCAAGACAATCCAATCAGGTCCATTCCTGAGAGGCTGGTTGAAGCAGGGTTTTTGGCCTCAAGTTCAACCAGCGAAAATGACTGGCTTGGTTTTTGGTCATGTTTGTATTGAATTACAGTTGACATGAATTACAATGAATTGAGAATTATATCACGATGTGTTTTAATTTGTGGTATGCTATTATTTGAAAGATTACGACACTTTGATGATGCCTTGGCCAATTAAAAATTCAATTCCTTTAACAAAATCTCTTTCAGAAATTAATCCTTGGGACCACCATCCTGCATTGTTTTTTATCCAAGTTGGAATTTCTTGGGAGGCGCCAGGCTTTGCTTCATCAGCATTTACTATCAGCAGTTTTTCTTTGATCAGAAATTGAATTGATTGGATAAATTCACTGTCTGCAACAATTCCATCTGCCCACCAGCCAGCACTGTTTTTAATCCAATCTGGAATGACTGCAGTTTTTTGTTCAGAGACTGAATTTTTAGGAGAAATGTTTAGTTCGGATTTTGTTGTAAAAAAGCTATCAAAGTTTTTAGAATTTTGGCCAGTTAAAATTAATTTCATTTCATATTTGCCATCATTAGGTATCAAAACAGACTCTTTTGCAATACCATTTGAGGCTAAAATGCCAAGGAACTCATCGCTTGAGCCGATATTTGACCAAATATCCTTTCCAGATGAATCTGCAACGCTGTATGCAAACAGTATGTTTTTAGCTAGATTTTTGGAATCATCAAAGAATGAAAATGTAAACGGAATTTTTGCACCAGATGATGATTTTGAATCCCATGTCACACTTGCGGTATATCCATTCTCAAAAGTAAAGTCAAGTTGATGAATCTCTGTTTTTTCCCCAGATAAAATCTCAATATTCATCAAGTCACTATTTTTTGAATCAATTTTTTTTTCAATTTGCATCATCTGTTGATGTGGAATACTCAATCTGAGTATGTTCTCAGTATCAGGTGAGACGTCATATGTGATTGAATTGTTTGGGATTTTTATTCCCTCTACAAATACATCAATATCATATCCCTGCTTGAAAACTGGAAAATCTTTTTGTAGATGAATAATATTCATGTTTTTTGAGGAATCTGCCTCATCATGACTGCCAACAAATGGCATTTCATAGGAAAGTTTTCCTAACTTTTCATCAAATGCAAGATTGCTAATTTTGGCATCATATGATTTAACCACAATTGGATATTCTTGTGCACTAGCTGTTTTTACAACAAATGTTTCTTTTAGTGGAATTGACAAAAATGTTTCAAAAAGCAAATCGCTAGCTGTCATTGTTTTTGGATTTGTTGCACCGACTATGGAAACTTTGATGGTATAGTCTCCACTCTTATCAAAAACAGGTCCTTGAATTATTGGGCGAGAGTCACCTCTTGCATAGTAACCACCTGCAATGGCATGCTTTTCACCAAAATATTTTGTACATTTCCAAAGGTTTTGATCCTTACATCCTATTGTAGGTCTAATTTCCAGATCAAGTTTTCCATCCTCATCAAAAAAATATTCGTTTGCTACAAGATTGTCTTCTTGATAAATCTGAACACGGTATGTTACACTTGGAATGTTAATGTTAGTGTCAGTGTTAAAGAATCTGATGGACAAATTTGCGCTGTTGGATTCTTCAAAAATGAAATCCAAGGGCGACAAAATCGAAGTTACTGCAACATTAATTCCGCCTAAATCAATTGGAGGGGCAGTTGAACCAGAATGATGTTGAGCAAATGCCGGGGAAATAGAAGCTGCAAATATTACAAAAGCAAGTCCCAAAATTAATTTCATATTACACCCTTTTGAAATCTTTATGATAAATATTATTGCAAATGGGTCATATCCTTTAGTCCAACGCTTAGGCTAAAAGGCACTCCACAAAAAGAAAATAAAATTTATGAGTAATTTTTACTTAGTATATTTGCGTCCTAACCTGTAATTAAGAGGTGAACCGCATGCCCCCTACATGCGGTCACCAAATTTGTGCCTGAAATGACATTAATCGGTTAAGATTTCTATGATCTCATAATCAATCGATAAATAGAAAATTCAAAGACCCAGCTCAATGAAAATCAGATCAAACTGTGCAATCCAGGGTATGATAATTGGGGGTATTTTGCTTTCAGCAATGCCTTCAAATGAGTTGTTTTTCAAGCCTTTGCACAAACAGCTGATGGTTTTACAGCAAAAAGAGTGCAATTAATTAGCATTACAAAGAATCTTAACGTCAAATATGGATTAGCAGACACAGTTCATTCATCCTTTGATAATATGGAAAATTATCAAGGTATGATTAACAGCTTTTCTTTTTGTAATTTAAAATAATTCTAAGTGATTACCCTTTTTCCAATTACCAAATCGACTTTGTAATTCAATGTTGCACGTGGATTGAGTTTTAATTTCCATGGAATAAAAGATGGTTTTTTTGTTTTTGGTGAGATTTTAAATCCAAATTCCTTCATTTTTGAGCGTAATGAATACTCATCAAGAGGATTTTTTACAGAATTAACACCCCTGTCAAAATCATAAGGATCTGAGATGACTAAAGTGCCGTTAGACATTTGATTAGAAACTTTTTTTAAAAATTCTTGTGGTTCGATTAATTCTAAAACATTTAGTGCAACGATTAAATCAAATTCAGCTGAACCAAATACAGGGGATAAGGAATCGGCCACTACATAATCAAGATTATTTTTTTGTGATTTTTTTGCATGCCTCAAGGCAGCAAATGATCTATCTACTCCAAAAACTAGATTGCTAAAATCAGATAGATGAGAAGTGATTATTCCAATAGAGCAGCCATATTCTAATACCAAACGGGTTTTTGAGAGGGGCTTGAGATTTTGTTTAATTGCTGAATAAAATTTTGAGTTTTTACTGTTTTGATAAATTTTTGACCATCTCTCCTCAAGTGCTGTTCGGTCATCATTTTGAGATTTCTTTAGCAAAGAGGCTCTCAAAAATGATTTTAATTTTTTATTTTGAACTGTCCTGTATAGCTTACCCCCAAGAATTTTGCGAGAAGACAGATATTCTGCAGGATCATCCCAGAGAATGGGTATCTTTTCAATAATTGGAAACCTCAAGCTGCATTTTTTGCATTCTAAAATTCCTTCGTCAATTTCCTTATTTTGACTTAGGATTTCCAGTTCCAGCCTTGCCCCGCATCTGGCACATCGAATAAACTCCATACTTGACTCAAGCATTAACAAATCAGCGATGTGTAAACTAATAATTTCTTTTATACAGAAAACCAAGATAATGTTAAATGTAGTATTTCTTGATTTTATGCAAATTGGGAGAATTTGAAGAGTTTGCAGAAGCGCTGTTTGGTCAGCTGGCAGTTGAAATCAACGAGGAAAAAGAGATCAGACAGTTAGCAGTTACTGCAAAAGACGACATTGGCAGTGAGGTGCAATTCAGGGAACTAGAGGGGATAGCACAAGAAATTCTGCCAGAATACAAAGAAAAGGTGGAGAAATTTCTGGGAGTCAAAGTTCCAGAGAGCATAAAGTTAGAGTTTCCAGAATTAGAAGATTTGAAGAGACTGAAAGGTGACAAAGTATTTGCAGATAAGGAATCAAAAGAATTCGTAATAGAGCTATTTAATGCAGTGGCAAAAGAAGATCTTAAAAAAATTGCAGAGTTGATGAAGCAAGACACTGCAAAATATCTCGTGTATTCTACATATGCAATTCAGTACATATCTAAAATTACCACAACATACGGGGATTATTTGGATAATGTAGTTTATCTAAACAGATTCATTTTATCTAGATACCCGCAAATAATTCTCCACAAACAGGGAGAGCCATACAAATCTAGATTTGAAAATGTGAATTCAGGATATCTTGGCGCAGTCAAAATGACTGTCTTAGAGGAACTGATTCATTCGGCCCAGGAAAATCTTCAGCAGGTAAACAAGCAAGCTGCAACGGAAGTAAACAAAATTAATGAAGAACTTGCAACCATAATTTTATCGCTAGACACTCAGACAATAAACAAACTATCGGAGTATTGTCAGCTACAGGCAGTACCAGATGATTTTCCTTTTGCAAAGAAGGCAAATTTGTTTTTCTTTTTGAACCCAGATCATTTCTTAATTGAGCAGATAGGACCAGATGTAATGACTTTCACACATGTGGAAATTGATCCAAAAATAGGCGAGTCAATTCCACAGCTGCTAGATATTTACAAGCGATGGCTTGTACCAATTCAGCAACACCATGCAGCATTTACTGCAATGGAAGGCATGGCAAGTTTTGCAATTGAAAAAATCTTAAAAGATGATCCAGACTTTCAGAACTATCTTACAACCTTTATGGGAACGGATTTCTCATCATATCAGGTAAGAAAGAGCATGGGAAAAGACTTTACAAAATCACTATATGAAAAATTAGGCACAGATACTTTCAAGAAAATGATTGAAATTCCTCCAAATACCAGAGAGCTCAAGGAACCTCAATTGTATCTAAAAAAATTGAGTCTGTGATAGTTGAAAGAAGAATTTGATCCATTTGTTGCTGAATGGGTTTCATTTGCGAAGAATCCAAGCTTTAACCTTGTTGAAAAATGTTTTAAGTTTGCACAGATTCTGGAGTATCCAGATCTAAATGTCGAAGAATATATCAAAAAAATCAACATGATTGGAATGTCACTTAAAGAGACACTAAGTGATGTAAAAAATCCAACATATCTAATTTCTATGTTAAATGAGCATCTTTTTGAGAATTTAGGATTTAGTGGGGATGACAATGATTACTATAATCCTAAAAATAATTTTCTAAACGAGGTAATTGATAAAAAAGTAGGACTTCCAATAACCATTTCAATTCTATATGCAGAGATTGCAAAGTTTGTTGGATTGGATCTTAAAATTGTGGGATTTCCAAGTCATGTTCTTGTAAAATATAACGAAGAAATGATTTTAGATCCATTTTATGACGGACGCCTTTTAGATGTTGATGACCTCCAAGAGATTTTAGATGTAAATTTTGGAGGAGAGATTGAATTCCAGCCTGAATTTCTTGACGAGATAAGTTCAGAGCAAATTCTAATAAGACTAACACGGAATTTAAAAAATTCATACATTCAATCATTTGTTTATGATAAAGCGCTTAGATGTGTAAACATGGTTTTAGCAATAGAGCCAGAATCATCTGAGGAGATCAGAGACAAGGGAATTTTAGAGGAAAGGCTGCTGCATCCAGAAACCGCCTTAAAATATCTTAACAAGTATTTAGAAATCAATCCAAACGCAGAAGATGTGGATTTTATTTTAGAATTGATTAGAAGTATAAAGACAAGAAATTAATCGATAATGGATTCTACGTCAGTTCCCTTCTTGATCATCGATATTTCATGACGAGCAATTTTATTTCTTAGCGCTCTTTTTAGAATATCAACTTCGCTTCTGAGTAGTGCAATCTCATCTTCAAGTTTTGCAACTCTCTCATAGATGGTTTCAGCTTCTGAACTCATATTTATCTATCAGTAAAAAATTGTCTTAAAAAGTTATGGGTAAATTTCTTGATGGACGGGTTAGTTTTTTGAACTATAATTTAGACTAGGAAGTATTGACTTTTTCTTTTAAAGGCTGGCTTCTAAGCAAAATTTTTCATTATTAATCATTAATAAAAGAATATTTTTCCTCACATTTTTCACATCTGTCAATAAAACCTTCAGCAGGTTTTGTTAGTCCACAAAGACCACAATACCTCATATGTCCATTTTTTACTAATTGTATATCACATATGCCTCTTTCCTCAAGATTATGTTGAGCAGATGATTTGTTGCATATGGGACATATTTCATCATAAGGCATTTTACGAGAATTTGTTAAGGTGTCATAATTAGTCTTCATTTTCCACAAACAATTCTCCTAGCACATTCCCATTCAAATCAACATGTTTGACATACCAAATGTGATCAGTGTATCCTATCCAAATTTTAGTTGAATCGTTTAATTCGTAGACGTAGATATGAATCCCACTTCCAATATCGTCATGAGGGGTTCCAAATTTAGAAAATATGGTATCGATACTGTATGGTTCAGCTAACGTGCGTTTGAAATCATCAAGTGTGGGAATCGCTTTTTCCATGTATGATGAAGTTGCATCTTGTGGATCCAAGAAAACATCTCGTGACTGGACTGCCATGATAATATCACTGACCCAGCCTCTTTTAATCAACCCAAAAACTGTTTCAGACTTTACACATGCAGGACTATTGTCATATCTTTGAGTCAACTGAAGATTCCCATTGCATTTTATTTCAGAAAACGGAATTCCAGACTTTAACTGTTTTAGTGGAGATGACACATTGGAATTTTTTGATTCAATTTTTTCAACATAATCAAAGTTCACAACATCAAAGATTGCCATATAATTTGGTGTTTGGGCGGTAGTTGGATGTGGAACTACATCAACAAGTGTAACATAATATGGAAGAATTTTAGAAATAGGAGTTCCAATTCTAAAATCATCATAGTAATCATGAGTTTGGTTTTGTATCCTGATTTTTGCAACTACTTCACCTTCCCAAATACAGGTTACATCAAGAGGACACCTTGAATCTTTAATATCGTAAAAGGTTAATTCCAGCCCATCATAAGATATTATTTCTCCCAATTTCACCTCAATTGCATGGGCAAAAGATATTGTAATACCACACACAAACAAGAAAATCATAAAATATTTCATATATTATGAATGAAATTTTTCATATTCAAAAAGGCTTCTACCCTAGGATCTCGTATCCTGAAGTAACTAGTAAATTCGTCACTCATACATGATAAAGGTTTTAAAAAAATTTAAATTCTAAAAACTAGTTTTTATCCGTATATGTAATAACTCTCTGAGGAAATGGTATTTCAATTCCTGCTTCATCTAATGCCATTTTTATAACATTCAATACTTCTGGATAGACCAAAGTCCAATCATCCTTATGGTGCCACACAAGTACCTCAAGATTTACAGAGTTATCAGCAAGTTCAGTAACATGAATTTGTGGTTCAGGTCTTCTTAAAACAAATGGCATTGATTTTTTAATGGCATTTTTTATTACGTGGATTGTCTTTTTTACATCGGAATCATATGCGATACCAACTGGAATTGAAAGTCGTCTAGCATGTATAGTTGTAAATTCCCTAATTCTACTTGTAAAAACTTTATCATTAGGTATGCGCAATATTGTCCCATCAAATTTTCTTATTTTTGTGGAAAACATCGTAATGTCCAGCACAGTTCCTAAAATATCAAGATCAGGAAGCTGTACTGTGTCACCTTGTTTTAGAGGCTTTTCGATCATCAAAAAAATCCAGAAATCAAATTGGATACAACAGATTGTGTTGCAAAACCCATCACAACACCAAATATGCCTCCTGCAATCACCAACCCGCCAAGATCAATGCCCTGACTGGTAATGACAACTCCAAAGGCAATCAAAATTATACCATAATACAAAAATTTGCCAACATTTTTTGCAGTATGCTCAGGCATTTTTGGCGCAAATTTTTTTCCAAAGATTACTTTGACTATTCTTGCAATGACAAACCCAATTAACATGAATAAAGCCGATAAAATTATAGATCCTAACCCAAATTCAGAACCCATCATCTCAAAAGAAAATAAACTATCGAGAAATTCAAGTACCATTAATCAAATCCCTCGCACATAACAAATGGAGTATCTGTTTTATCACTTATCTGAGGAGAAACTGACCAACCATTTTGACATTCAAGAGGAACGGAAGAGATTTTGGCAAATGAGTTCATCCCCGCATCTTGTTTTATTGTAAAAGTCAGATCATCAACGTGTGTGCTGTTGTTTACATAATACATTGTATGATTGCTTACTAAAAATACCAAGGTTCCAACTACAATCTCATGATCTAACGGATTGTGCATAGTGATCTTTAGAATTCCTTGACGGTATGGAATGGATTGAATTTTTCCACTTGATTCTGTTTTTACATCAAAATGATTACAAAAAATGCCATTATCTGGATTTCCATACAACCCAAATCTTGAGTTTTCAGGATCTAAAGTAAAGGAATCCAATAACCGTCTGGAATCATTAGAGCCGATGATGAACAAGCCAATCTCTAATGGAAATTGAACGTAGATGTTAGATTTTGAATTTGCATCAACATAGATTTTATCATTAAAATTAAACATTATGTATTTCGATTTTTTTGAAGGTAATGTTATCGGCAGAATTGGAGCAAGTTCAATTTCTAAAATAGATTTCTCAGTTGTTAATAATTCTGTAGTGTTAGAGTCAGAATCTTTGGAGTATCGATATTTGTTGGCAGATATTTTGGTTAGTGTGAGGATACAGTTGGGAATCTTTAATGTTAACGTATCATCAACAGTGTATTTTCCATATTTTGAATAGTCTGAGATGGTAGATTGTGACTCCAACAAATAATAAAAATCACTTTATCTAATTAATTCGGATAAACAGTCTAGCTGAAAATAAGCTAAATGTTTAATCCAAAATACAAATTGAATCAGTCATGCAAATAAAAAAATGGGTTTATTTTACTATTATAGCAGATTCAGACTAACCACTATGCTAGTCTTAATCTATTTTTTGAGATATTCTTTGAGTTTTTTCATAAAAATATCGGTCTGGGTTTGCAACTCAAACAACATTTCCTTAATTGACTCATTGTTATTGTATCGATTGTCCATCATCAAGACACACCCATTCCCAATTATCTAGTACAGATTCTCTCCTTTTTCATTACAACAAGACATCGTGCATATTGTAGATGGATATTAAATCCATAATCTTTGGATGAATCAAATTTCTTTAGAACTTGGTAAACCTTTAGCATATAATGATAGTCAGTAATTGAAAGATAAAAGGACTATTTGTTAACTTAATCTATAATTCAAACTCTTGGCGGCATTTCTCGCATTTTCCTCTCTCCTGTCCTGGTGGTCCGAGCAGGAATACCTTGCCGATTGTTTTACAGACAGGACACATACCAGTAGTTGCATTTTTTGGTCCTGTGCGGATAATTTTTTGAGTTTTTCTTCGTCCCATAAGATTAACTTACCGAATCGGTCTATTAAGTTTAATTTTTAGTGGCGCGGGGAGGGGGATTTGAACCCCCGAGTCCTTGCGGACATGGGATTAGCAATCCCACGCCCTACCAGGCTAGGCGATCCCCGCACAAAGATGCCTATAATTTATCTGTAATTTAGTGTTAGTCAAAGGATTTTTCATGCCCAAGGGATTGAATATTTATGAAATAGTCAATATCACTCAAAAATAATTCTACAATATAAAAAATTCAGACAGGGTATTTTTTGTTGTGGTAGAATTAAATATCAAGCATCTCAAAATCTTGCAGTTTTGAGTAAAAAAGCAGCTGTAATGAAGGGAGACGGTATTGGACCAGAAGTTGTAGAT
>JABDKK010000092.1 GCA_013002265.1 Candidatus Nitrosopumilus sp.
TCATTAGAGTTAATCAGAGACTAAAAGAAAGTAAAGAAGCAGGAACTCCTCCATTAATTGTTCAAGATTTGGTTGACTTGTTACAGTATCACTCTACAACATATTTTGATAATGAAGTTTCTGGAATCCCACAAGCTCATCATCGTTCTGGCCGTCCTCTAAAAACATTAACTCAAAGATTAAAAGGAAAAGAGGGAAGATTTAGAGGATCATTATCTGGTAAGAGAGTAGACTTTTCTAGTCGTACTGTAATTTCTCCAGATCCTAACTTGGATTTGTCTGAAGTTGGTGTTCCTGAACAAGTTGCAATGAAATTAACAATTCCTGAAATTGTTACTGAATGGAATGTTGAGAGAATGAGAAAACTTGTGATCAATGGCCCTGAAAAATTCCCAGGTGTTAACTATATTGTAAGACCTGATGGTGTAAAAATTAGATTGGATTTTGTAGAAGATCGTTCTACAATTGCAGAAACTCTTGAGAATGGATATTTGATTGAAAGACATCTTGCAGATGGTGACATTGTCATGTTTAACCGACAACCATCCCTTCACCAAATGTCTATCATGGCACATTATGTCAGGGTACTTCCTGGTAAGACCTTCAGATTACATCCATCTGTATGTCCGCCATACAACGCTGACTTTGATGGAGATGAAATGAATCTTCATGTTCCTCAAAGCGAGGAAGCCCGAGCAGAAGCAATTCTTCTAATGAGAGTTCAAGACCAATTAATTTCACCTAGATATGGTGGCCCGATTATTGGAGCTCTAAGAGACTTTGTTACAGGCGCATATTTGCTTACTAAAGATGATACAACACTATCTGTCCAAGAATTTTCAAACTATGCTATGCTTGGAGGATACAATGGACCACTTCCAAAACCTGCAACAAAGACAAAAGAGGGACCTGCATATACTGGGAAGCAATTATTCTCGCTATTTCTGCCAAAAGATTTTAACTATGTTCTTACGTCCAAATGGGCGAAGGGAACAAAAGGATCTCCAAAAGATGTTGTGATTAAAAACGGTGAATTAATCAGTGGTGTCATTGATAAAACATCTATTGGTGCTGAGGAACCAGAAAGTGTTTTACACAGAATTACAAAGGACTATGGTAATGCCGTAGGAAAGAATTTCCTTAATTCTATTTTAATTATGGTAAAACAATTCATCACTCACTATGGTTTTAGTTATGGATACGGTGATCTTGAAGTTCCAGAAAAAGAAAGACAACAAATTCTTACTGACATTCAAGGAACTTATGACGTTGTATCTGATTTAACTGATCAATACAAGAAAGGAACTCTTAAACTAACAAGAGGTATGAAAGCTGAAGAAGCACTTGAAGCCTACATCGTAAACGAATTGGGCAAAGCAAGAGACAAGGCAGGCTCTACTGCAAATGATTCACTTGACAACTCGAATGCTGGAAAAATCATGGCAACTACTGGTGCAAGAGGTTCTTCACTAAACGTAGGTCAGATGGCAGGAGCTCTAGGACAACAATCAAGAAGAGGAAACAGATTACATGATGGTTACAATAATCGTGCACTTCCACATTATCAAGAACACGATAACAATCCAGACGCACATGGATTTGTAAAGTCTAATTATAGAGAGGGGCTATCAGCTTTAGAATTCTTTTTCCATGCAATGGGTGGTAGGGAAGGATTAGTAGACACTGCAGTTAGAACACAACAAAGTGGATACATGCAACGTAGATTGATTAATGCTTTAGAGCACATTAGATTAGAATATGATGGAACAGTTAGAGATCCACACGGACACATTGTTCAGTTCCTTTATGGTGAAGATGGAATTGATGTTGCAAAAAGTGATCATGGTGAAGCATTTAATGCAAGCAGATTAGCCGAATCTCAAACCATTGTTGATTCTGGAAAGAAGGCAACAAAAGATGAAATTGATACTCTGGCAAAGAAATACACTAAAACATTCAATCCTAGATTAACTTCGCTTGTAATTGATGCATTACATGCATCTAATCTCAGCAAGGAAGGTGTTGAGGCAGTATGCAAAAAAGGATTGTCTCTTTACAATAATGCTCAAGTAGAACCTGGACAAGCAGTTGGAATTATCACTGCCCAATCAATCGGTGAGCCTGGTACTCAAATGACCTTGAGAACATTCCACTTTGCAGGAATTAAAGAGCGTAACGTTACATTGGGTCTTCCAAGATTAATTGAATTAGTTGATGCAAGAAAGAAACCAGTTACTCCAACTATGGATATCTATCTTGATGAGGAATCAAAGAAATCAAGAGAAAAAGCTATTGAAGTAGCACGAAATGTTTTACAAACAAAAGTTAGTGCATTAATTTCTTCTAGCGAAACTGATTACTCTACAGAGATTAAACTAGTTCTCAGTGAGAACAGACTCAGAGAAAGAGGTTGCTCAATTGCAGAAGTTGAGGCAGCACTTGGTTCAAATAAGAAATTTAAAATTGAAACAACTGGTGAACTATTAACCCTTAAACTAGTTGAGGAATCTGATACAGCAACAGCCATTGCAATTAGAAACAAAGTTCTTAACACCACTGTCAAGGGCGTTCCAGATATTGAACGTGTAACACTAGTTCAAAAAGACGACGAGTGGGTAATTCAAACAACTGGTTCTAATATTGCCAAAGTTCTTGAAGTCAAAGGAATTGATAAAAGAAACGTGAGAACAAACAACGTCTTTGAAATTGCAGGAACTCTGGGAATTGAGGCTGCAAGAAATGCTCTGATTAACGAATTAAATCATACCTTAGAAGATCAAGGATTAGAAGTTGACAACAGATACATTATGCTGGTATCAGACTTGATGTGCTCTAGAGGATACATGCAACAAATTGGACGACACGGAATTGCCGGTACCAAAGACAGTGTTCTAGCAAGGGCAGCCTTTGAAATCACAGTACCTACAATTGCCCATGCTGCACTTGGAGGAGAAATTGAACAACTAAAGGGAATTACTGAAAATGTTATTGTAGGAAGTAACATTCCAATTGGAAGTGGAACTGTTGACCTATACATGCAAGTCAGTAAAAAAAAATGAGTAAAAAATAGGATTGGATGATAATTATGGCAGATGAAATTTCAACACTAATGGCAAATAACAAAGATAAGGTTATTCTTCTAAGATTACGAAACTCAAAAACTATTCAGGGCATTCTCAAAGATTTTGATATTCATATGAATTTGACACTAGAAAATGCAGAAGATGTTTCTGAAGAAAAACCTGAGAAGATAGGAACTGTTTTGCTACGTGGTGATAATATTTTAGCAATCTCCCTACCAAAAGAAGAATCCTAGATAATCAAACAATAAATTCTATAATTGCTAATTTATAATATGGTACTTTTTTTTATGCTATTTCCTTTGATGGTTTTTTCTGCATACGGTGACACAATTCCAGATTATGACAATCCATATGCTCCAATTTTTACAGACAAAACAGTTTACACGTGGACTGATAAAGTAAAAATGAGTATTGTTGCCCCCAGTTGGAATAGCGATAAATTTCTAATAAATTCAATTGGTGGGAATGCAGATCATCCAATAAATATTTCCACAAGGGAGCACTCCTTAGATCAATATCGCTTTACGGAAACTGACGTAAACTCAGGAATTTTCAATGCAGAAATCACTCTAACAGGGTTTTCTCATGATGCTACTGGTGATGGAAAAATTGACACAACACCTAGAACATTTGGAAGCGGTCCTACAACTGGATTTTTAGAAGTTGACCGAGATTCTGGAATTACCATCTCTTTTGAATTTGCTGATGGTGTAATTTTGACAAAATCTGTTCCGGTCAGTTGGAATCTTGGAACTATTGAATTCTCTAAAGATTTTTTTTTCACAAATGATCCAATTATGGTGATAGTCAATGATCTTGACATGAATCTTAATCCTGAAGCATTAGATCACATACCTGTGCAAATTTCATCTAATTCTGATATGGCAGGAATTGAAGTAAATGCAATAGAAACATCAGAGAGTTCTGGAATCTTTATGGCCACATTTTTTCCATCCCAAACATCTCCCTCAAGCGGAAATAGATTGTATTCAGTTATAGGAGATAACATAATTGCAAAATATAATGATCATACTTTGCCAAAACCCTACTCTATTTCAGATAATCTTCTAATAGAAACTTTAACTCAAATTGATTCTTCTGTATTGTCAATAGACAGATTAGAAAACTCTTCTATTTTATTATCTGATAGTCTTGGAAACCCTCTGCAAACATTATCTGCAAACAATCAGGTACAAATTGTTGGTAGCATAACAAATGATCAAAATTTTATTCAAAAGTTTGTTTATGTCTTTCAAGTAAAAAATTCTGATAATTCAATAGAATCTATATCTTGGATACAAGGAGAAATTTCTTCAAATAAGATTTTGAATGTCTCTCAATCATGGAGTCCTCCAAATTCTGGAGAATATAAAATTGAAACCTTTGTTTGGAAATCATTTAACGATCCAATTGCACTATCATCTCCAAATTCTAAACTCATCAGAGTTGAATGAATAGTATAATTTCTACGTTATTATTAAATAGAAAAATTAGTTTTTAGAAATTGTGTTAGGATACTTTATTGGAATATCATTAGTGTTAACTGCGTTATTTCCTGCTATTGGAGTGATTGCATTTGCCGAATCCTTTGATGCGTATTTTGATAAAGAATTGTATTGGACTGGGGATCTTCTTACTATAAGTGGCAAAATTTTTGATTATGGTATGCCAATTATTGCAATGAGCATCCATGATCCTGATGGGAAAATATTATCAGCTAACAATTTGGAAATTTCTTCTGAGAAAACTTTTTCAAAAACTATTCAACTAGACTCTCCATTTTATGAAAAAATTGGTCAATACAAAATAAAATTAGACTATGGACAAATTTCACAAAATTATTTTTTTACTATTGATGATGATATTACAGAACCTGAAATTTTTATTGAAGAATTTGTAGAACCTGAAATAATTTTACTATATACTGAGAAACTACAATACACGGACAACGATGTTATTTCAATAACTGGATTGGTTTCAACTTTAGATTCTCCTACAGTGCTAATTGGAATATATGATCCATTTGGAATGCCAACTGGATTTTATTTTGGAACTGTTAATTCTAATTTAGAATTCTCAACAAACTTTCTAGTAAAATCTGGAGTAAATTTTAGAGTAGATGGAACATATTCAATAAAGGCACATTATGGTGAGTCCGAGGCAATTTCCTTTTTTGATTACTATGAAAACTTGGAATCCGTAATTGATAATTCAATTCCAGATGAGGTAATTCCAGATGAGGTAATTCCAGAACCTACAATTATTACACCTAAAGAGATCGAAAT
This sequence comes from Candidatus Nitrosopumilus sp., assembly GCA_013002265.1. Classification (GTDB taxonomy): domain Archaea; phylum Thermoproteota; class Nitrososphaeria; order Nitrososphaerales; family Nitrosopumilaceae; genus Nitrosopumilus. Next base: position 5,369 of record JABDKK010000092.1, read on the forward strand.
AATCACAAAACCTGCAGATGACAATAAGAATTCTAATCCTGATTCAATTATTGAAGTTGATGTGGGGAAAGATATTGAAAAAACATCTTCAACTGATGACTCATCAATCATTAAAACCAATCCAAAAAAAATTCCCACAAAAACTGTAATTGAAGAACATGATAATCTATCTGTTGAAGATATTGAATTAGGAAAAATCCTAAATCAAATTAATCTTGAATGTGACACTAGTAGTCTAACTGATACTATTACCTATTATGATGGAATGGGTCCTGCTCTATACAGATTGTGTAAATTTGACATCTCTCTGTCATTTTTCAATGAATCCCTTATTGATAATCCAAACAATGTAGAAATTTTAGTTAACAAAGGATCTGCATTAGGAAAATTAGGGTATTATTCGGAGGCAATAACATATTATGATCATGCAATCAAACTAGATCCTGGTTTTCTTCCAGCAAAAAACAATAAAGCAAACGCACTTTCAAACTTAGGTCATTTCAATGAGGCAGTTATGTTATACACTGAAATTCTTGAGAAAAATCCTAGTTATCTAACGGCTAGACAAAATTTAGAATTTACATTATATGAAAATTCCAAAATTCAAAATACTATACAACCATCTGTCTTGAAAGAAAAATTTGAAAACATTGTCTATGAAGAACATGTTGAAAATAATAAAATCAATTCTGTCCCTTCTGAAAAACAAAAACCTTCAGCTTTTTTTGAAGAAATTGGCTCAGTGTTTTCATCCTTAGGTTCTTTATTTGGATTTTTTAACTAACTTTTCAATAAACCTATAAAGCCCTGTTGGGACGATTGACATAGGAAATAGAATGAGTAAGATTCTTGAAAAATCATTAAAGGATGCCCTTAAAGAGGACAAGTTAACTATGGGCACTAAACAAGTTTTGAACTCCGTAAAAAATTCCAAGCTAATCATATTGTCTCAATCAGTAAAAAAAGAAATGTTTGAGAAAATTGAATCAGACGCAAAAAAAGAAAAAATTCCATTGGTAAGCTTTCAAGGAACCTCAGTCGCATTAGGAAGATTATGTGGCTTACAATTTAGAATTTCAACAATTTCATTCATATCCATAACTGACGCAAACATCAAATCAATTCTAAAAGATACCGAAGCTGAGGAAAAAAATGAATAGTAACATCACTAATGAAAGTTTAAATGAGACTTTTTTTGTTCGGAGTTAAAAAGGAATTTTTATGACACAATCAATTAAACTCACAACTGATCAGATGCGTCTGATCTCTCTTTTTCAAAATGTTACAGGTGCAACTGCACGTGATTGTGTTGAAGATGAAAAGCAAGATAGGGTCATTTTTGTAGTTAATACTGGTAAAATGGGACTTGCAATTGGTAAGGGTGGAACTCATATCAAATCATTACAAAATATTGTTAAGAGAAATGTGGAATTAGTAGAATTTGACGAAGATCCGGCAAAATTTCTATCCAATTTACTTAATTCAAAACTAGTTGATGAAGTAAAAATAAATAAACGAGCTGATGGTTCAAAACAGGCAATAGTTATGGTGGATCCAAGAAAGAAAGGAATTGTTGTTGGAAGAGAGGGCAGAAATGCTGAAAAAGCACGTATGCTTGCTAAACGATATTTTGATATTACTAGTGTATTGATTAACAGTCCTGAAAGGACAACATTGGAGATGTAGTTATTGACAAAAAAATCACCACTTGGATTATTTGCAGGTAGAGTTCTTACGATTAAAAAGAAGAAACAACGATGGGCAATTTCTACATACAAAAGAAGAAAACTTGGAATTGATAAAAAGGCTGATCCTCTTGGAGGCGCACCTCAAGCTAGAGGAATTGTTTTAGAAAAAGTAGGTATTGCAGCAAAACAACCAAACTCTGCTGTAAGAAAATGTGTTAGAGTTCAATTAATTAAAAATGGAAAAACCGTTACAGCATTCTTGCCAAGAGACGGTGCAATGAATTTCATTGATGAACACGATGAAGTTCACATTCAAGGAATGGGGGCAACTCAAGGTGGTGCAATGGGTGATATTCCTGGAGTTCGTTTTAAAGTATTCAAAGTAAATGGCACATCCCTACATGAGTTAGTTATTGGAAAGAAGGAAAAACCAAGGAGATAGAAATGGCTGAAACAAAAAACTTACTATTATTTAGAAAATGGGATTTGTCTGATATTGAAGTAAAGGATTCTGGATTGAAAACTGCGATCTCATTGAGAAAACAAATTTTGCCATACACCTATGGTCGTTCTGCACTAAAGCGTTTCAATAAAGCTGATGTGAATATTGTTGAGAGATTAATTAACAAAACAATGCATTTTGGTAAAAAATATGCAAAGAATACTGGAAGGATGACTGGCAAAAAAACAAAACTTCTCAATACTGTTAAAACTGCATTTGATATAATTGCACTAAAAACTGGACAAAATCCTGTTGAAATTCTAGTTCGAGCAGTAGAATACTCTGCTCCAAATGAGGATACTACAAGAATTGTTTATGGTGGTACTGTTTATCACGTATCCGTAGACGTTGCTCCTATCAGAAGAGTAGATTTGGCCTTGAAGTTTATAGCTGATGCCATTAAAGAAGCTACGTTCTCTAATCCAAAACCAATTGAAGAGCATATGGCCGAACAATTGATGCTTGCAGCAGCAAACGATCCAAATGCTCCTTCTGTAAAGAAAAAGAATGAGCTAGAAAGAATAGCACAAGCATCCAGATAGGATACTTACTAATTTTAAATATTTTACAAAGTAGCCCGAGGCAGATTCGAACTGCCGTCTCCGCCTATCCACTCATGAGATCCAGAGGGCAGAATCCTTGACCACTAGACTATCGGGCTACTGGAAGAAATTTTGATGTTTTAGAATATATTCATTTGTTGTAATTATTTTAGTCTGACTTCATGAATTGCAGTTGCATAATCACAATCTGCTCTTAGTCTCATGTAAGGAATTAATCTGAAATGAATTGAATAAATGTCTCCCTCTTTTAACAAAATTCCTTTTTGCATTAAAGAAACTAATCCTCTTGATGGGATTGTAATTGATACATTTTTTTCCTTGCATATTTGATTACGTTTTTCTTGAAATTGTTTTAATGTAAATGCAACATCATTAATTTCTAAAATTAGAGGCCAAATAATTTTACTCCAAACAAACCTTCTATTTTCGGTAGCTGATGCATATTTTCCTTTCTCAGTCAACATTAATAACATCTGAAAAAGATGTTATAACTTAATAGTTGTCTCAAAAAGAAATTGAAGAATCACTAGACCTTTTGGCAAAAGACTGGGATGTTGATCCAATTTTACATGATTTTATGTTGGGAAAAATTACAGATGTTTCAGATTATACAATAAAAGTTAAGGATGTAGTATTTCACATTCCATATTTGAATTCTCAAAAAAAATACATTCTATGGAAATGCTATTGGCCTGATTGCCATAATTGCTGTGATCGACAGGGACGACTTCCGTTAACATCTGACGATCTAATTACAATAGGAAAAGGTTTGAAATATCAAAAACATTCAGACTTTATAAAAAATGAAACACTGACAGTTACTTATCAAGAGCCTGGCCCTTCAGGCCAAATGACTACAATGACTACAATTAATCTTAAACGAAAAAATGATGAGACTGAAAGAGATGATGGAACACACATTTCTTGTAGATTTTTAGATGATAAGGGAGGATGTAGTATGCATCCTGATAGGCCTGGGGTTTGCTACCTATACCCATTTTCAACCTGGTTGGAAAATGAAAAAGGGACAGCACGTGTTCATGCAACATATCAATTCACTGGTGATTGTCCTGGATTTTATCTTGAAGACAATTTAGAATCTATGAAACAAGAATTAAGAGACTATTCTAAAATTATTTATGATTACAATATGGCTTCTAATAGAACTAATAGAGAAGGATTTGGCTCAGTTAGTTTTGGTTAGGCTTTGGCTACCTTCATCAAATCACCAATTTTAATATCCATTCCAAATCTGTTTTCATTCTTTTTCATGTAACGGAAAATTGATATGAAATCTGGTAGTGCTCTAAAGAAACTAAAGTCCTTGTGAATTTTAGCTCTAACAAAATTAAACACCTTGGCATAGACTTTGTAATGCTCTTCAACTGCCTTTTCATATGCCTTAAAGTCATTCATATTCTTCAAGAAAATTTCAACACACTGCATTGATGGAATTATTCCTTCACCTAAAAGTGCATACACTGTTCCAATAGATTCTCCGACACCAACAACTTTTCCTGAATAGTATGGCTTGCATCTATCTGGAGTTGCCAATCGAATGGGACGTCCTTTTGTTGCAACTACTTTTCCTCCATGCTTTTTCAAGAATTCATCTGTTGCTTTGATGTGGTTTTTATTGTAATCTCCTGCTCCAATATGTGCCCATTTCTCACCTAGTGGGAAATACCAGAAATATCCTGACATTCCTGGAAAAGGTTCAATGTAAAAGTCATCATATGGTAATCCATTCTCGTATTCCACCTTGTACTCGTATGTTGGCAAGAAAAAATCTTCTTTTAATTTTGGAAGGTATACTCTGTGAAATCCAGTACAATCAACTATCATATCATACTCTTTTTCTAACTCTTCGAGTTTTGGTGCACTACCATAAATCACCTTGGAATCTTTGATAAAATCTTGAATCAAACCTAATTTGTTATAAGTACAAAGCCCTTTCAAACCAATATCAAATTTTATATCGTTATTCATCTTGACGTGCATATTTTTTCCATCATGGATTAGAAAATCATCAAAGTTTCTTCCAGTCTTTTTACAAAATTCATTTAAAACTGGTTTTATTGTTCCCCATGCACAAATTGAGTCATGTCTCTCTTTGGGCA
>JABDKK010000103.1 GCA_013002265.1 Candidatus Nitrosopumilus sp.
CGGTCAAATTACAGGTATTGCACCTAAAGCAAAAATTTTGGCATACAAGGTTTCTGAGAATGGAGAGGGAGTATCTTCAGAATTAATTACACGTGCAATCAATAAAGCAATCGAAGATGGAGCAGATATCATCAACATTAGTTTGGGTGTAAACAAAACGAATTCAAAAATTGATCGAGCTGTAAACAACGCACTAGAAAAAGAAATTTTCGTAGTAACTGCTGCAGGAAATGATGGACCAGACTTAGGTTCAATTGGAAGTCCGGGTAGAAATTTTGGATCAGTTACAGTGGGTGCAACCTACAATAATCTTACTTCAAGTTTAGTTGCAACATTAGAAGTGGATGGTAAACCATACACAGTAATTCCAATGGTAGGTTCAACAAGATTATCAGAACCAATCACTGGAAAAATAATTTTTGGAGGATATGGAAAGACTGAAGAAATTAAGGAACTTGTTGTCAAAGACTCGATTCTAATTGTTGAGCGAGGAAGTGATGTTGAAGGGGAATTACTGTATTTTTCAATTAAAGAAAAAAATGCAGCAAATGCAGGTGCAAAAGCTTTGATTGTTTACAATAACCAGCCGGGAATATTTTTGGGTGAATTAATTCATGAATTTATGGAGAAAGGATATGAGCCACAAATTCCAGTGGTATCAATTGATAAAGAAGAAGGATTAGAAATTAAAGAGTCAATAAATGATGTACACAATGCAACTATCCATCTATTTTATAATCCAGATTTTGTAGCGCATTTTAGTTCCCGAGGACCAGTTTCACCATTTTACATTAAGCCAGAAATTGTAGCTCCTGGAGCATACATCAATACAACACAAAATAATGCAGGATATAATTTCACTAGTGGAACTAGTTATGCAGCACCACATGTAAGTGGGGCTGCTGCATTATTACTAGAAAAAAATCCACAACTCCATCATCATGAATTAAAATCCATATTATTGACTACAGTTGAGCCGGTATCTGATGCCTATGGCAATGAATTTTCAGTAAATGATGCAGGGGCTGGAAGATTAGATATCAAAAAAGCGTATGGGGCAAAATTAGTAATAATTCCACCTAATTTTGTTGCAAGTATTTCATCAGATAACCCAGTTATTGAAAAAGAATTCAATTTGAAATTAATTGAAGGGACTTTGGATAATTTTTCAGTTAGTTTTGATGCTCCAAGTTCATTGAATTTTGCACATTCATTGGAGAGCAATATTTTGAAAATAAAGATTAGTGTTGCAGATGATGATTTTGGAGAACATGAAGGAAAAATTATCATAAATCATGACGAGACAAGATATGTTATTCCGTTTATTTTGCATTATACCCTAGGTTCAGTTTCTGCGGTGCAACAAAATCAAGACTTAATTTTTAACATAAATCATCCAGAAGAATGGAGTTTTGCAAAAATTTCAGTAACAAATAGCAAAGACGGTACAATTCACACCACTACAACTACACCAAACAAAAAGGCAACAATTGAAATTTATGAAAACTCAATTTATTGGATTGATGCAAAAATTAGAGTTGGAGGGAATTCTTCTAGTGCATACAATGCCATAGAGATAAAATCACTTCCTCCAGAATCACAGAACATTAGATGGATTGATGTTCCAGAAAAGCAAATAGCAATTGTTGCAGGGATTGTGATTATTATTGGAATTGTAGGTCTGATTATAAAAAAACAGCCTACTTTTTAATTTTAGGACCTGCATTGATTATGTCCGGTGAAACATTTTCAAATTTTGTAAAGTTTTCCACAAACATCTGAGATAATTTCTTTGCAGACAAATCATACGAGTCTTTGTCAATCCAAGTATTTTTTGGATCCAAAATTTCTGATGGGACACCATCAACTTCAGTTGGAATATCAAGATTGAAGAGATCATCATGACGATATTTTACAATATCAAGTGCTCCTGTGAGTGCAGCAGTCACCATTGCACGACTGTATTTGATCTCAATTCTTTTTCCAACGCCATATGGTCCTCCAGACCACCCAGTATTAATGAGATAAACTACTGTATTGTGTTCGTTTATTTTATCACCAAGCAATTTTGCATAAACGGATGCGGGTCTAGGCATAAATGGTGCACCAAAACACTCAGAAAACACAGATTTTGGTTCTTTAATGCCTCTCTCAGTTCCAGCTAACTTGCTGGTATATCCAGACATAAAGTGGTACATTGCACCCTCTTTTGTCAATCTAGACACAGGTGGCAAAACACCCAATGCATCTGCAGTTAAAAATACAATAACTTTGGGATTTCCACCAACACTTGGAATGACAGCCCCCGGGATGTAATCTAGAGGATATGCAACTCGAGTATTCTCAGTTAGGCTGTTATCATCAAAATCAGGAACATTATCTTTTAGAACAACATTCTCTAGAACTGCCCCGGGTTTGATTGCATTCCAAATTTCGGGTTCTGCTTCACGACTAAGATTGATACATTTTGCATAGCATCCACCTTCAAAATTAAAAGTTCCATTATCAGACCAACCATGTTCATCATCACCGATTAATTTTCGATGAGGATCAGCTGACAGTGTAGTTTTACCAGTACCAGACAATCCAAAGAACAATGCAGTATCGCCTTTTTCTCCAATGTTAGCAGAACAGTGCATAGGAAAAATACCACGTTCGGGCAAAATGTAGTTCATTACACCAAACATCGACTTTTTCATTTCTCCAGCATATTCTGTTCCGCCAATGAGAACAATTTTTCGAGTCAAATCAATTAAAATAAAGACATCAGACTTTGTGCCATCAACTTCTGGAACTGCCTCAAAGTCGTTTATACATAAAATTGTAAATTCAGGTTCATGATTTTCTAGCTCTGATGCAGTAGGGCGAATAAACAGGTTTCTTGAAAATAGATTTTGCCAAACACGATCATTGATTACTCTAATTGCAAGACGGTTATCAGGATCTGCTCCAACAAAACCATCAAAAACAAATAGTTCCTTATTATCTACGAATTTCTTCATCTTTTCTAAGAGTTTTTCAAATTTTCCACTAGGGAATTGGTGGTTAATTTTACCCCAATCAATAGTATCATGAGTTTTATCATCATATACAATAAAACGGTCATCAGGTGAACGACCAGTATATTTTCCAGTATTAACAGATAGAGAGCCTGTAGAATTGACCACTCCTTCTTTTCTTTGAACTGCAAGATTCACCATTTCTTCAACACTGAGATTTCGGTGGACTTTGGAAGGATGGATTCCAAAAGAATTGAGTTGTGATGAAAATTTGTCTGTTACAGACGCACCTACGACTTGAGTCAGAAGGTAACGCCTCCAAAAATATTTTGACAAATCCCAGGCTTATTCATGAGATATTTCGATCCGTCTAAATTTTCCTTATTATCTCTTCCTATCAGAAATTTTTTTAGTCTAGGAACGTATTTATTCCAAAATTCAAGAGTCAAAATGATGCCTATTAACAAAGACATTATTGCAAAGAGACAAGAAGTAAAAGAACACAATCCAGATTTCATCAGACCAGAAAGCTGGCGTTATGTTAGACTTCAAACAAATTGGAGAAAACCAAAAGGTATTGATCATCATCAGAGAAAACAGAAAAGCAGAGGACGTCCTGGATTAGTTAAAGTAGGTTATGGCGGTCCAAAAGAAGCAAGAGGTTTGCATCCTTCAGGATATACAGATAATTTAGTTTTCAATTTATCAGATTTAGAAAAATTAGACCCAAAAAAAGACGGAGTCAGATTTGGACATGGTGTTGGAACTAGAAAACGAAAAGAAATTGTTGCTAAAGCAGTTGAAGAAAAATTCAAAATATTTAATGCAAGAGTGAGTGCAAGTGGTAGTAAATCTTAAAGCTAAGAAAAGACTTGCTGCCAGAGTTACTGGCGTAGGGGTTCACAGAATCAGATTTGATTCAGACCACTTAGACGATGTCGCAGATGCAATTACTAGAGAAAACATACGAAGTTTAATTACAGCAAATACAATTAAGATTAAATCATTTACAGGTACCTCAAGAGGAAGAGCCCAAACTAAAAAATATCAGAAAGGAAAGAGAGGTACAAAACAAGGCTCCAAACAAGGCAGAAAAGGAGCTAGAGTAGGTAAAAAGGAAGTCTATGTTGCCAAAGTTCGTTCACTTAGAAGACTATTAAAGATTGCAAAAGATAGAAAGGATTTGACAAACCCAGAATTTTGGGCACTATACAAAAAAGTTGGAGGAAACACTATCAGAAACAAAGCACATCTTAGAACTTTGATGGACGAAATAAAAGAAAAGAGAAAAGATTAGAATCTATAAATTCGATTTTTTAAATCCAAAATTTTACCATTTTGAATTTCAATTCCTTCATCGGTTAGCAATTTAGTTTTGATATTCTCACCGTATGCATATCCTCCAATTTTTCCAGTTGACATTACTACTCTATGACACGGAACAATTACAGGATATGGGTTTTTGTTCATTATTTTTCCAACAACTCTCTGTCCATTTTTTAATCCAACAGCTTTTGCCAAATCTCCATATGTAGTAATTTGTCCCTTTGGAACTTCTAGTAATTTTTTGTAAATTTTTTGTTCAAGATTCAAAGTTTGATTACCTCAAGATCGGTTGTGTTTAGAAAATCTAAAACTTTTTGTTTGTTTGATCCTAATCCACCCCAATCAACCAGAGCAGTTTTTGCCATACTATTTTGAGAGAGAATGTGAGAAAACAAAGATTCATTAAGAAAATCTAATGCATGTTTTGGAATTACAGTTCCTAGTGAATGTGTTCCTTCAAGTAGTTCATTTGTAAATTTGTTCGGATAGTGAGTACCTCCAAAGCAAATTGCTACAGGATGCTCAGAAATTTTAGAGATCATTACTTTGTGAACTATGGATGCTACAGAATTACATAATGTGATGTCATTCCATTGTTTCTCAGTGGTTCCAATCTCTATGAAAATTGACGGTTTTTTGAGTCCGGTAGGACCATGATGGGTTGCCTCAATAGTAATTTGAAACTCTGAAAAAGAGTCTTGATTTTTCTTTAATTCTTGAAGATATGCTTTTTGGAGATTTGGGTGAGGTATTGCTACTTGTCTATCGTTACCTCCAAATTTTGCTTCAGAGAAATTACCTGTACTATGACAAGTCAATGCAAGGACGCCAGATTCTGCTGCATGTTTTGAGAGAAAAACAAATCCATCATAATCATATTTTTCCTCTAACCAATCTGCAGAAATTGCAGGGGTTGGAATTATTAGCAAATCATAGTTTAGACCATGAAAAATTTCATCTTCTTTTTTCATTTCTTTTGAAAGAAATTTTGCCATATTGTATCCAGCAGGATCATCCAGATACGCAACTAGTAGCTCCATGAGATAAGAGATATAAGGACACCTTATTAATTTCCAGCAATGAATCCAAGGCAAACTTTGAAAAATATGGCAAATACCATGAAGATGGCCAAAAAACCAGACAAAGATGAATATCAACAGCATCTTAGATTGGTATTATTGGGAATTGGAGGTGTTGGAGCTATAGGATTTACCATACAGTTTGTCTTTTCTGTGATTACATTTGGTAGGTAAAATTGTCTGAGGAAGTAAAATCACATTTGTTTGCAATTAGAACAACTGGAGGACAGGAAAAAGTAGTAATGAGACTATTAGAGGCAAAAGCAAATACAAATCAAATAAACATTCAATCAGTTTTATTAGTTGACAATCTAAAGGGTTATGTTGTAATTGAAGCCATCAATCCAAGTGACGCATACATGGCAGTAGAAGGTGTCAGACATATTCGCGGACAATTAAGAGGAGAGTTAGAATTCAAAGATATTGAAGGATACTTAATCAAGAAATCAACAGTTTCACAATTAGCAGTGGATAACATAGTTGAAATTACTGGAGGACCATTTAAGGGAATGAAAGCCACAATTACAAGAATAGATGTTGAAAAAGAAGAGGCAACAGTGGTTTTGTTAGATGCATCATATCAATTACCAGTTACAGTTGATGCAAATTATCTAAAACTATCAAGTGAGGCTTAGGAAGGATTAAATTTTCATTTAGGATCGAAAAAATATGGGAGAACAAAAAATATCATCACTTGTAACAGGAGGAGGGGCATCTGCAGGTCCACCACTAGGACCAGCTTTAGGACCTCTAGGAGTTAACATTATGGAAGTGATCAACTCAATTAATGAAAAAACTAAAGACTTTGAGGGAATGAAAGTCCCAGTAACTGTAATTGTTGACAGTGATACTAAAAAGTATGAAATTGAAATTGGAATTCCATCAGCTGCAGCCCTAATAATGAAAGAGGCAGGTATTCAAAAAGGCTCAGGGGCTTCAGGAACAGAGTGGGTAGGTGATGTTTCAATTGATTCTATCCTAAAAGTTGCAAATACCAAACTAGAGAAATCTTATGCTTCATCATTAAAATCAGTTACAAAAACAATCATTGGAACATGTCTTGCATTGGGGGTCAAAGTTGAAGGAAAAACTCCCAAAGAGATCACAGCAGAAATCAATGATGGTAAATGGGATGAGAAATTCAAATAATTATTGGGTTAAGTATACAGGATCTTTATCGGTTTTTTGCAATTCTACAAAAGTTTCAGTATTCTGAATTCCATCTATTTTGCCAATCTTTTCAATGACAACAGAATGAAGTGCTTCCAGAGTTTGAGCATATACTTGAATCATAATATCAAATCTGCCTGTAACCTCTGAAATTGATACAATCTCTGGTGTTTCCAAGAATTTTTTATGGATAGCATCCTTAAGTTTTGGATCTCGATTAATTCCAACTGAGGCTTTAACTTCTATTCCAAGCAAAGAATCATCTATCTCAATAGTGAATTTTTTGATTAGTTTTTTCTTTATCAATCGCTTGATTCTGCTGTAAAGAACAGATGCATTAATTCCAAGTTTTTTAGACAATACAGGAACAGATACGGAGCCATCTTTTGTCAACTCAAAAAGCAACTTCATGTCTAGTTCATCAAAACGGTGCAACGTTACAGGAAATGAGATTGAGATTTAATATATGTAGGTTTTGTGGTTTTTTTGCTTTGGAATTACATTAATTTAAATTAAAATATATAATTTTTTAAAATAAAACAATCCTAGAAACCCTACCCACTAAACGATTTTAAGTAGGCTTCCTAGAAAATCTTCGTAATGATTACAGAGGCTCAGCTGGCTAAAATGATCAATGAAGCCAAGACTGCTACAAAACAGAGGAAATTCAAACAATCTATTGAATTGATTATGAATTTCAAAGATATTGATGTAAAGAAAGGATTTGCTCTAAATGAAGTGGTTCAGCTTCCAAAGACAGATTCCCCAGCAAGAGTTTGTGTTATGGCCACAGGAGATATGGCTCAGAAAGCAAAACAAGCAAATGCCGATGCAGTTGTAGGAACAGGTGAATTAGACAAATTTGCAACCAACAAAAGAGAATCTAGAAAATTCATAAACAAATACGATTTCTTTTTGGCAGACACACAGGTAATGCCAGTTGTAGGAAAAACTTTAGGTCAACTTTTAGGCCCTAGAGGAAAAATGCCAACCCCAGTTCCATTTAATGCACCAATTGAATCATTTTTGCAGAGATTTAGATCATCAATTAAAGTTAGAACAAGAGCATCCCTGTCTGTGTCATGTAAAATTGGAGATGAATCAATGTCGGATTCGGATTTATCTATTAACGCTCATGCAGTAATTAATGCAGTTGAGAAAAAATTACCAAACGGAGAAAAGAACATGAGAAGAATCATGGTCAAGACAACAATGGGAAAGCCAATAAAAGAAGTACAAGAGGTTAAGAAGAAATTTGCATGAGAATAGAACTGTTTATCCTAAACGAAAGGCACAGATGTATCAGCAGCTACAAGAATTACCAAAAAAATACAAGGTAATTGCTCTAGTCAAAATGAATAAGGTCCGCTCTACTCAAATTTTACCATTAAGAAAAATTCTCAAAGGCGATGTTGAGTTTGTAAGCATCAAAGACAAGGTTGCACAAAAAGCATTTGAAAATTTAGACATACCAGGAATTAAAGACATTGTGAAAGAGCTAACAGAGCAGTGCATGTTCATATTTACAAATATGTCACCATTCAAACTCAATGTACTTCTAGCTAAAAATAAAATCATGATGGCTGCAAGAGGTGGCGATATTGCAAGTATTGACATTGTAGTTCCTGCAAAAAATACAGGAATTGCACCTGGACCAATGCTTACAGAATTCAAAGAAGCAGGAATCCCAACTAAAATTGATCAAGGAACTATTTGGATTGCAAAAGATAGCACTCCGGTACTAAAAGGCCAAGCAATTAATGAAAAGTTAGCATCAATTCTTGGAAAACTAGACATAAAACCAGTAGAGGCAGGAATTTCACTCTATTCAGCATTAGAGGACGGACTCACATATGCTGCTGAGGAGATGGTAATTGATGTCGAGAAGATTAGAAATGAATTTGCACAAGCACACCAAGAAGCAGTTTCATTATCAATAGAAGCAGCATATGTTACTAAAGATAACATCTCACAGATCCTCAGCAAAGCATCTCAATATGCCCGTTCATTGTCAATTGAATCAGGATTTATGACTGATGAGACAAAAGAGCAAATCTTGCAAAAGGCAGATGCTCAAGCAAAATCTCTTGCAGGACAAGCAAAAGATTACACTCCAGCCTAATCTACACTACCTTGAGCTTTTGGCAGATTCCAGTTATACTTTATTGCTAAAATTCGGATTCCAGTAGCTGAAATAATACCAATGATTGATGCAATTTGAATGTCTACATCATAAGATAAAATCACATAAAAAACTACAATCCCAATTATTGATGCAACAGCATATACTTCTTTTACAAAAACGATTGGAATCTCTCTTACAAACACATCTCTTAGCATACCACCACCAATTGCAGTAATCATCCCACCAAAAAGCATTGGAAGAAAATTCAATCCTACAATTTGGTATGCTATGGATGCACCAATAATAGAAAATACGCCTAGTCCAACTGCATCAAAAATCAGCCAGATATTCATCTGTTTTTTCATTTTTGAATAAAGGTAAAACATCACTACCCCAACAATAACAGTAATACTCACATAGATTGGATCCGAGAACGCATTTGGGAATCTTCCAAAAATCACATCACGTGTAATACCTCCTGCAACACCAACTACAGATGCCAATACAATAATTCCAAAGATGTCAGCTTTGTGAGAGATTGCTTTTGACGCACCAGTAACTGCAAAAGCAATAGTTCCCAAGTAATCAAGAATTGAAATAAACCCATCTATTGGAAATGAGAAATCAACCACTGAACAAAACGGCAGTATGATTACTAATTAACATTAATGAAAATGATCGGATTTTTGAAAAATAAATATCAAAATTAAATTGAAAAAAGAAAAGTTGCTTAGCCAAATAGAGAAGATAATCCTTCCATGGCTGCTTCCTCGGTCTTACCTTCTTCTTTAGGTTTTTCCTCTTTCTTTGCTTCACCATCGACTGCTGCATCTGCGGGTGCGGCTGCTGCTGCAACAGCAACAGGTGCGGCTTTAACTGCCTCATCGATGTTAACATCGGCCAAGGCTGCCACAAGTGCTTTAACTTGAGCTTCATTAACTTCAGCACCAGATGCTTTAACAACTGAGCTAAGGTTTGCTTCGTTAACTTCCTTGTCTAGCTTGTGAAGAAGTAAAGCAGCGTAAACATATTCCATTCTATCGAGATTTTCTTAGGGCATAATATAAAACTATGGAGAATTCATACCTAGAAATTAAACTAGTTCAAAATTTTTAGACTTCTGCAAACAGAGTAAAGTGTTCTTTTTAGATTTTTATCCACTAGAGTATCCATTCTATGTTTTAAAACACGCTTTGCTTCATCTCTTTCTGAACCTGGAGGTAAAGATAACACAGTATTGATAAATTCAGGTAATGATTCACGAATCCAGCCATCCAGCATTGCATAAATTTTTGGTGGCAAAATATCACACTTGTCTTTATCAAGATCTAAAACTTCAGTGAAATTTTCATGTTCTACTCTATACACTAAGGCCAAGACTACATTATCAGGGGTAGGATTCTCTAGGATTTCACTAGAACGTTCTCCAGTTTTTCCTTGGTCTATCTTATTTTTGAGACCGACTGGATTTACTATAACACCATTTACTCCCACTTTTCTTCCATCAATTCCAGTAACTACACCAAAAATAAAGTCATTAAAATCACCATTCTTTTTTACTGAGAAGATATGAGTCCCTTCTTTTAGAGTAGGTTTCTTCCCAAACATGAGTAGTGTGAATCGTGTATTCTATTTAATGTATTATTAATCGACAATTCTTAATATCGGTTGAGAGGAGTCTTGAACGTTGGATAAAAAAGAGATTCTAAAAGAATTTTCATCTGATTCTGACAGATATTACAAAGTAAAATTGTTTGAAGAGCAAGGATTTTCACGTAAATCTTGCTCAAAGTGTGGGAGATTTTTTTGGACTTTGGATTCTGGACGAAATTTATGTCCAGATGATGCTGATGATACTTACTCTTTCATTGGAGAACCACCAACATCCAAGAGGTTTGATTACACACAATCATGGAAGCAAGTTGAAGAGTTTTTCGTTAAAAATAACCATACCTCAGTTAGCAGATACCCTGTAGTATGTAGATGGCGTGATGACTTGTACTTTACAATTGCGTCAGTTGTAGATTTTCAAAGGATCATGGGAACCAAAGTGGTTTTTGAGTTTCCTGCAAATCCGTTAGTTGTTCCTCAAACTTGTCTAAGATTCAAAGATTTGGAAAACGTCGGTGTAACTGGAAGACACTTTTCAAGTTTTTGTATGATTGGGCAGCATAGTGTTCCAAATGCAGAAGGATATTGGAAAGACGAATGTGTAGATTTGGATTATAGATTATTGACAGACCAATTTGGAATTAAAAAAGAAGAAGTAGTTTTTGTAGAAGATGTTTGGGCAGGAGGTGGTTCCTTTGGACCATCCTTAGAGTATTTTGTTAGGGGACTAGAGTTAGGAAATGCTGTTTTTACCGAATTTCAGGGAGATCTTGGAAAACACACAACACTTGATCAAAGAGTGATTGACATGGGTGCAGGATTAGAAAGGTTTGCATGGATAACTATGGGCACACCTACTGCATATGATTGCTGTTTTGGTCCAATCAATCAAAAATTATTTGAAAAGATTGGGATAGATTCAGATTCAGAAATATTACAAAAATACTTTACTGAAATTGCAAAGGCACTTGAAAATTTTGAGGACCTAAATGATGTACGCCGCCATGCAATTAACAAGGCAGGATTATCAGATGATCAGCTAAACAGAATGATCACTCCACTTGAAGGAGTTTATCTAATTGCAGACCACCTAAGAACTCTAATTTTTGCAATTACTGATGGAGCACTTCCAAGCAATGTAGGAGGAGGGTATAATTTGAGAATGATGTTACGCCGCATTAATGCAACCATTTCAAAGCTTGATCTGAAATTAGACATTGACGACTTGATTGATACTCATATTGACTATCTCAAAGACACATACCCAGAACTTGATGAGAAACGCAATGATGTTAAACAAATTCTAAAACTGGAATCTGCGAGATATGAAGAATCTAAAGTTCACATGAAGAAAAAAGCAGACAAGATTCGAGAGAAAAGAACACCGACGGTAGACGAATTAATTACGTTTTACGAATCAGATGGAATCACACCTGAATATCTCAAAGAAGTTAATGCAATAGCTGAGATTCCATCATCATTTTATTCCAAATTATCGGATTTACACCAATCAGACAGGAGAAAGACAATTGCAGAATTACCTCTTGAAGGACTACCTGAGACTGAAACTCTGTTTTACAAAGATGATCCAATGGAGTTTGATGCCAAAGTTCTCAAAGTGATTGGAGACATGGTAGTTCTTGATAGGACCTCATTTTATGCTAGAGGTGGAGGTCAGGAACCAGACCATGGAAGTATTGCAGGATTTAATGTAGTTGACGTAGACAAGCATGCAAACATTATTGTCCACAAGTTAGAGGGAGGCACTCCAAGAGAAGGAGAGACAGTACAATGCAAAGTAGATGCAACTCGTCGCTCAAACATTACAAAGAACCATACAAGTACACACATACTTAATGCGTCATCTCGTAAAATTTTGGGTTCATGGGTTTGGCAACACTCTGCATTCAAAGAAGATGATCATGCAAGACTAGACATTACACATCACTCTTCACTATCTGATGTTCAAGTAAAACAAATCGAACAAACTGCAAATGAATGGGTAAAGCAAAATCTCAATGTAAATATTGACTATTACGACAGAGGAACTGCCGAGCAAACATACGGATTTAGAATTTACCAGGGAGGAGTTGTTCCAGTAAAGTCAGTAAGGATTGTGTCAATTGAAGATAAGGATGTTGAAGCATGTGGTGGAACCCATGTCAAAAAGACAGGAGAAATTGAGTTAATCAAGATTACAAAAACAAAACGTATCCAAGATGGCGTAGTGCGTTTAGAGTTTGTATCAGGTCCTACTGCACATGAATATGTAAAAGTCCAAGAAGAAAATGCAAAGAAGCAATCTCAAGAAGCACAACAACGAGAGCAGTTAGAAAGACAACGTGAAGAAAATAAACAAAAAGCAAGAGAAAAGATTCCAATGCTATTAGAAAAAATTCTAGCAGGAGAATCAGGAGAGTTTGATGGAATTGCAGTCAACAATAAAATCTGTTTTACTGCAAGTGAAGATTTTGATGAATACTTTCATCTCAACTTTGGCAAAAAACTAATTGCAAAAGATAATCATGCTGCATTTTGTGGAATTTTTGAGTCTGGTCCAACAGTTCGTGTGATGGTCTATGCAGGAGCTGATTCAGGCGTAAATTCAGGCCAAATTGCCAAGAAAATAGCCTCAATTTTAGGTGGTTCTGGTGGAGGAGATGCCAAATTTGCACAGGGGGGCGGAAAAGACACATCTAAAAAAGACCAGGCTATAGCCAAAGCAAAATCTATGATTTTAGGATAAGAAAAATGGAAATTAACTGGAATGGTATTGAAAATAAGTGGAGAAAGAGATGGGATGAATCAAAGGACTTTGAGACAAATCCAAATGACAAACCAAAAAAATTCATCACAGTAGCATATCCATATCCAAACTCACCGCAGCATATTGGACACGGAAGAACATACACACTAGCTGATGTGCATGCAAGATTTTACAGGATGAAAGGATACAACGTACTATTTCCAATGGGATTTCATTATACTGGCACTCCAGTGTTAGGAATGGCAAAAAGAATTCAAGCTGGAGAAAAAGAGATACTTGATGGGCTACGAAACATCTATCATGTCCCAGAAGATGCAATCAAGACATTTGTTGAACCAATAAAGATTGCAGATTATTTCCACGAAGAGATTAAAGCTGGAATGATCGAGATGGGTTATTCTATAGACTGGAGACGAGAGTTCACCACAATAATTCCAGGGTATCAGAAATTCATTGAATGGCAGATTACAATTCTAAAAGAGAAAGGCAGAATCATTCAAGGAAGTCATCCAGTGGGATGGTGTCCAGTTGATCAAAACCCAGTATCACAGCATGATACAATGGGCGATGTAGAACCAAAGATTGATGATAAAAACTTTTTAGTTAAATTCAAATTTGAAGATTTTGTATTTCCGATTACAACACTGCGACCTGAAACAATTTTTGGAGTTACAAATCTCTGGGTTAATCCAAATATAATTTACAAAAAGATCAAAGCAGATGGTGAAAATTGGATTGTGTCTGAAGAGTGCTCAAAGAAACTAGAGTTCTTTGAAAAAGAGATTTCAATAGTAGGAGACATTGCAGGAAGTGAATTAATTGGAAAGTATGTCAAATCATTTGATGGAGAAGAATTTCCAATCTTAGAGGCAGACTTTGTAGAGCCTGGCATGGGAACAGGTCTGGTAATGTCAGTGCCGGCTCATGCACCAAAAGACTATCAGGCATTAATGGATTTGAAGGCAAAAAATCATGAATTAGCCTCAAAAATTGAGCCTATCCCCATCATAACCACAGAAGGATACGGAGAGATTCCAACAAAAGAGATTTGTGAAAAGTTGGGAGTAGCAGACCAATCTGATCAAAAACTAGAAGAGGCTACAAACGAGTTATACCTCAAAGAGTTTACCAGTGGAAAATTAAATAACAGATGCAAGCAATTTGATGGCCAAAAAGTAGAGTTTGGGCGAGACAAAGTAAGAGTATGGCTACAAGAAAACAATCATCTTGAAAAATTCCCAGTCCTTGAAAACGGTCCTGTGCGATGTCGTTGTGGAGCTGAATGTGTTGTAAAGATTCTATCAAACCAATGGTTTTTGAATTATAGCGATGAAGAATGGAAAGAGCTTGCAAGAAACTGTCTTGATGAGATGAATATCCTACCTAACAAAATCAGAACAGAGTTTCACGATGTAATTAACTGGCTACACGAGCGAGCATGTGCAAGACAGCAAGGACTTGGAACCAAACTACCATGGGATAATGATTGGATTGTAGAGAGTTTATCTGATTCAGTGATTTACATGGCATACTATACTATCTCACGATTTGTAAATGATGGAACCGTCTCATCTGAGAATTTAACAAAAGAGTTCTTTGATTATGTCTTACTTGATAAAGGCGATGCAAAACTAGCTGCAAGCACATCAAAGTTATCTGAAGATGTGATCAATTCAATGAAAAATGAATTTTCTTACTTTTATCCAGTAGATTCGAGGCATTCAGGACGAGATTTAGTTCAGAATCACTTGTCATTTTTTGTTTTAAATCATGTTGCAATATTTGATAGAAAGTTGTGGCCAAAAGAAATTGTTGTTAACGGCAGTGTGATGATGGATGGGGCCAAAATGTCAAAGAGTATGGGAAATATCATTCCATTAAGACAGGCAATCAAAGAATACGGTGCAGACCCAATCAGATTAGCAATAATATCATCAGCTGAACTACTACAGGATGCGGATTTTAACATGGAATCGATCTCTGGTATTCAAGGCAAACTAGAATCATTACTTGAGCAATGCTCTAAGGTAAAGCAGGGAGATCTTGGGGATTTGGAGGTGGAAGATAGGTGGATTTTATCTAAAACCCAGAGTTTGATAGCAGAGGTCACTGAATCACTAGAAAAGATGAGATTGCGTGAAGGATTACATGATATTTTGTTCTCATTTGAATCTGATTTGAGTTGGTATCAGAAAAGAGCACAAGCCAAAGGAAGAGAAAATATTTCTACAATTTTGCATAAAATAAATTCTGCACGAGTTGCAATGCTTTCACCATTTGCACCACATGTAGCAGAAGAAATGTGGGAGAATCTTGGAAATTCGGATTTGGTGTCAAAATCAGCATGGCCAAAATTCTCTAAAGAAAAACTAGATGCAGTATCAATTCAATCTGAAGAGTTGTTAAAGGGAACCATAGATGACATATCTAATATTCTCAAAGTCATAAAAATTATTCCTAAAAAAATTGTAATCTATGTCAATTCAGATGTGATGAAATCCAAAGTTTATCGAAAAGTATTGAGCATTATGGTGGGGGGTCAAAACAACATGGGAGTGGTAATGAAAGAACTCATTGCAGATCCTGAAACTACTGATGCTAAAAAAATGCCTAACTTCATTCAAAAAGTAATCAAAGATTTGCTTTCAGAATCCGAAGAGATAAAACAAATGAAATTAGAATCAGGACCATTTGATGAAAAAGAATTCTTAAAATCAGAACTATCCAGTATTGGAAAGAAAGAATTTGGAGTAGAGATTCAAGTGTATTCAGAATCAGATGATGATATCTATGATCCTAAAGGAAAGGCCAGACATGCAAGACCATTCAAACCGGCAATTCTAATAGAATAGGAAAACACATATCAGAAAACGTCATAATAATAAATTACATTTTTTTATCTAAATTTTTTTGTTCTTTTTTCAAAATATCTAAAATCTTATTATTACTTTTCATTCAGGTTTTCAGTTAGGCATAAAACAGATTTTCCAAATCATCAACTAATCCTTCCAGTCTAGGATCTGAACGAATATCAGATAGTTGCTCATCAAGATTTTCAAGAATTACTTTGAGGCCCTGATTAGAAGTATCTAATTTCTTTATTTCCTCATCAATTCCCATAAAAATAGTACGAATCAATCAATAAAGTAATCTCAACATCATAAAATTACAATTTTTGAAAATTAAAATTTATTTGTAAAGACTAGTTCTGATAGTGGTACTTGACCTCCTCGTGGAGATGGATTTTTTGCTTTTTTTCCAACCACAACCATCATAGATATCAAATGATCATTTGGCAAATTGATCATTTTTCCCACAGATTCATAATCAAATCCTTTCATTGGACATGAATCATACCCCATGGATTTTGCTGCAAGCATTATAGTTTGGGCCGCCATTCCACAAGAACGCATTGCTTCATCACGTTGAAGTTGAACCTTATCTTTGTATGATTTTTTCAATGATTCAATCAAAGCATTTCTTGGTTCTTCAGGAATATTAGCCCAGTATCTTTCAGGATGTTTGTTCCAAGAATTCAAGTCTGCACATAAAATTATGATCAAGGAAGCTTCAGAAACTTGTTGCTGTCCATGAGAGAGCTCAGATAATTTATCTTTGATAGATTGCTCAGTGATTATCACAAATCTCCAATTTTGAATGTTATAAGAGGTGGGAGACAATACGGCCAATTCTAGAATTTGTTTAATTTCATCATAAGTCATTTTGTGATTTTTATCAAAACTTTTGATACTTCGTCTCTGTTTTATGGCATCAATAATGTCCATAACTTTTTGAAAATATATCCAAATTTAATTTAATAAAATGAACCTAACTTATGAGGAATTTAGAAAACACTAGTAAAATTTTCAGATAGTGTATTTATTAGGCCGAAAAGATCGCAGATTATCTTGAAGATTGCAGTTATGGGAATGGGTGTTGCCGGTTCGTATCTAATGGCTCGATTAAAAAATTCAGAGCACGAAGTTATAGGATATGAGAGAATGCCCAAAGAGAGACATGACTCAATTTGTGCATGGGGAACAATAAAACCAGTTTTAAGTGAATTTTGTAAAAAGACTGGAAGAAATTTTGATGATTTTCTAATCCATGATGGAAAAAATATGCACGTCAAAATGAATAATGATGTTAAATTTGATATTGGTTTGAAAGGACTTTGTACATATAATAAATTAGGTTTGATTCAAGATTTTATCAAAGATTCTAAGGTGATTTATGGTATTGCAC
>JABDKK010000125.1 GCA_013002265.1 Candidatus Nitrosopumilus sp.
ATAGTAAAGTGTATGCCCCATCACACCATCTTCAAGTTTACGGACAAGGATTGCCTGAAGAAAATTTGATTATCCGACTATTTGCACCTGATGAAACTATAGCAAAATTTGATCAGATCACTACTGATAAAGACGGTTCTTTTAATTACAGTCTGTTGATTTGGCCCAAGCCTTCAACAAATTTTCCATATGGAACATACACTGTTGAAGTGATTAGTACGGAACAAAACGGCCTTTCAAAAAAAATAGATGTAAAGTTTTCATCAACAACTGAATTGCTTGATGTACCTGTAGAACGATCCGTTAGTACGCTAGTCTTTGCCCCAGAAACTGCGGCAATTAATCAACCCATCAGGGTTTTTGTGCAAACAACTAGTGATGGCCTACTAATCGGAAATGAACCAACCAAACTACTTGGAACCACACACGTTCATCTTCCATCAGGAATATCAGTACCTCTGTCTAGTTCATTTAAGACCCTTCACCAAGGACTGTATTACGTAGATTATACTCCAAGGGAAGTTGGTACACATGTATTTCATGTTGTGGCATTTAGCCAGGGGACAACATCTCACGGATCTGCTGCAACTAATGTTCTAAGTCAAGATTTGGGTGGGATTTCTGAGCAAATTATTAAACTAAATTCCATTCTAGATGAGACATCAAATGAGCTTGATGTTTTGAAATTAGAAATTGAGGGATTTGATAATACATTAGAGAAAGCTAGTAACAAAATTGATGAAAGCACAGGAACAATATCAACATCAGTAGAATTTATCAGTGAAGCCTCATCTCAACTAAATTCATTACTGTTTCCAATTATAGCATCTATTGGAATTATTGTTGCTTTGCAAATTACAATTATTGCTAGAAGAAGATAGTTATAATAATGCAGGAAATCAAAATTAGTCAATGCCCAAAGCGGCTTTATTCATTTTTGCATTCCTTTTATCTGTAATTTTTTCCTACTCATATGCATCAACACTTGGGGATCTTATTCGAACTGATGATTCACAAAATACTACAATCTTTGATTCAGAAATTATAGATGTGGACTCTAAGTTTTTTGCTGAAAATAATTTTAAAAGATATCTGATTTTTGGATCTAATCCCCAAGAAAACAATTTTCTAAAGAATAATTCAATCAACGGAATCCACACTGATCATGGTTTCTTTTATGTTGCAATTCTTTCAGAGCAATCAGCCTCATCACTAGTTTCACAGGGTCATTATGTGATTGAAGATTTCAAATTAGATTACCATTCGTCTGATGGCATCACTCAAGATGCATCAAGAATTGGTGAAATTACAGGTTCGACTGAAGCTAGAAAACAATTTAACGCAACTGGAAAGGGCTCCACTATAGCAATAGTGGATACTGGAGTTGATTTTTCAAATCCGGACATTCAACATTCACTTGCTAGAGATAAAAAAAACCATCCAATAATGCTTGATCCTGATGGACAAGGAATAGTTCTAACTAATGCAACTTTTTTTGCATATATTGACAAGAATGAAATCATTAGAAACTATAGCAAACCAATTCCGTCCAACATGACGTCATCGGCATATGTAACAAAAGATGGAGTTTTTCTTGACATATCCAAAGGTGGAAAAGGAAGCCAAATTCCAATCTACAACTCTTTTTATCCTCAGTTTGGAAATTCTCCCATTTTTAATGGAACTCTTGCACAAGACATGAAAATTGGTCAGGACAATAGAAATTACATCAAATCAAAAAGTGGGGTGTATCATCTAGGAGTGATCTATCAGGGAGGATTACAGGGACCGCTTGCTAGAATTCAGGTTGTACCAGTTCTTGTAGTTGATTCTTTTAGTCCTGGGGTATATGACACAATAATTCCTGATATGAGTACATCATGGGAAGACTATACAAGATTTGATTTGAAATCTGGTGAAAAGCCAAAATATGATTTTGATTTTACCGATGAAAAACCAATCATTTTGGGAAGTGGAAAAGAATTCCTTGTCTATGATTCAAACAAGGATGGAAAAAATGATTATAGTGCAGGAACAATAGGCGCATATGTTCTTGATGTTTTTGGAGTAGTTGGAAATAATTCTACATACGTTGATGATTCGCTAAAGGCAGTCAATGGTACACTGTTACCTCCATTTGATCCTGATGGACAATTCTTTGGAATAATGACTGACTTTATGGGTCATGGAACTTCAAGTGCAGCATCAATTACTTCGCGTGGTTTAGAAACATATGATATTTACAACAACTCTAAAAAATACTCCATTTCTGGAGTTGCACCTGATGCAAAAATTGTACCAGTCAAGGCATTATGGTTTGGAGATACAGTATACGGATGGTTGTGGGCAGCAGGATTTGATAATGCTGAACATAAGTGGGAGTTTTCAGGAAAACCAAGAGTTGACATCATATCAAACAGCTGGGGCGTTTCAAACTTTCCATCATTTAATGCATCGCCTGGTATGGATGTTTTGTCAATAATTCTTAGTGTCCTTGCAACACCAAACTCATTGGATGAAAACTATCCAGGTGTAACGATAATTTCTAGTGCCGGAAATTCCGGACATGGATATGGTACAATTGGATTGCCAAATGCATCTCCTTTTGGAATTTCAGTTGGAGCAACTACCAACAATGTCTTTGTAGGTTATGGACCTTTCAATGATCAACCAAGATTTGGAAATGATACATCGCACTATAACCATGTTGTAGATTTTTCTAGTAGAGGACCTGGAACAATTGGGGATCCAAAGCCTGATTTAATGAGTATCGGTGCACATGGATTTACGCCATCAAATGTCCTTAAAATCAATAAAGACTCAAAGGATGAGCCATTTTCATTATTTGGAGGAACAAGTATGGCAGCTCCTCTAGTATCCGGAATTGCAGCTATTCTAATGGAAGAACTAACCAAAGAATCTCAAGATTATGATTCTTTTATGATCAAAAATATCTTAATGTCAACTGCAACTGATCTTAAAAATGATCCATTCACACAAGGTTCTGGTCTTGCAAATATAGAATCTGCTCTAAACTATGTTCACGGAAGTAATGGAAAATTCATAGTGTATAATGAGAACTCATATCAAAATATAAAAAAAATCATTGATCCAGCAATTGAAAGATTTAATGCTACTGCTTTAGGATTTGAAGATTTCCAGTTGCCAGCAAAAACGTTTCCTATGACTAGCTGGTTTGCAGGTCAATTATTGCCTGGAGAACGAACTACAGCCACATTTACAATAAAAAATCCAACAAATAATACATTATCTGTTAAAGTAAAATCCGAAATGCTTTCACTAATTTCAAAAACTCAATTTAATGGAACGACTGTTGTTCGCCAGCAAGAATCTGTACTTAACAAAACAGATGCTTTTATTCCAAACTATGTGAAATTATCTGATATCAAAAACATTAATGCCCTGGGGGATTATTTTGACAAAGAAAACCAACCCCTTGATGACTCATCACTGATGATTCTAAATGTCAATTTTCCATTTGACCAATTTATGAATGACACAGCTAAGGTATATGGAGATGATCTCAAAATATCTTCATTATATCTTTATGATTGGATTGATAGTAACAATGATACAGAAATTACAAGTCCTGAACTATCGCTAGTAAACAGAGCTGGCTCTTGGGGTACTCTTCAAGAATTAAGAGTTTCAGATCCGTCAGAAAAATTTGAAGGTGTTCCATTAGTTGGTGTTTATCCAGTTCCAACAAGATATTCCTACTGGTTAGGTGATACAAAACAAAATTCAACTTCAATGGATTTTACAATTTCAGCTAGTTATTATCAAAAAGAAAAATGGTCCGTGATTTGGCCTGAATCACAATCAATGTTGGTTCCACCAAAAGATACTGAAACTATTGATGTTACAATTGTTGTCCCAAATGATTTGGAGACAGGTGTTTATCAGGGATTTTTAAGATTTGAAAGTGAGAAACATGCTGTAAATGCACCTGTATCTTTTGTTGTAAAGCATCCAGTAATTGAAAATGATTCTGAAATACTGATAAAGGGAAAACCTAGTGATGATGTTCTTTATGGTAATGGCTACACAAAGGGTGCATTTGATATGGTTAATCGATATATGGCAGGTGACTGGCGTCAATTTTATTTTGATGTTCAAAATGATTCTTTAAATTCTGCAGCAATTGAGCTGTCATGGAAGCATGATGACACAAACCTTTCTGTGTTTGTAATGGATCCTGCTGGGCAAATAATTCAAACAAA
This sequence comes from Candidatus Nitrosopumilus sp., assembly GCA_013002265.1. Lineage (GTDB taxonomy): Archaea > Thermoproteota > Nitrososphaeria > Nitrososphaerales > Nitrosopumilaceae > Nitrosopumilus. The sequence continues at coordinate 4,245 of JABDKK010000125.1, forward strand.
CGTTCCTTCTGGAGTGTTTGGACATTTTCTTGGCTGGGTATCACTTGATTGGCTAGGCAATTCTGTTTTTAGTCAGGGAGGAGGATTCTATCCTGTAAAAAATAAGGATGATACTTCAACAGTTTTGTATGTTCCAATTAATCAAACCGGCACTTACACGATTTTGACTCATACAACTTTGTTTGGTGGAAATTCAACTACTGAACCAATTACACTGGCAGCTAAATTTACAAATATTTCCCCAGAAATGATTTTAACTTCAGAACCAATTGATGAAGAATCCATACTAACTGACAAAACCTCTGACTCTACTAATAAAATATCAGAACTAACTCCTAAAGAATCTGATTTAACAACAGATCCTGAAATTGTACAACAAGAACCAATTACCGTTGAAAGTTCTGACTTATCCCTTTTCACAGGCATTACCATTGGAATAGTCCTTGGAATTGCGATCTGCATTGCTTTCATATTTATCTTTAAACAAAAATCTCCCTAGTCATTGAACAAGGTTTATAAGCAATTTGGCGAGTACGTCAGCTTGAATGTCAGAGCTGGGGACAAAAAAGTCTGACGGATTATCCCGAAGAGACTTTCTAAAGTTAATTGGTGCTGCGGGCACTGGCTTAGCATTTGCTCCTTTTGTTCCATTTGGTAATTTCATGCCAAACCCAAACCAAGCATCTTTAGAAAAAGTTCCTGTAATTTTACCTGATGGAACTCAGGCAAACATCAACACTTATCCAATTAACCATGCCGAAGTTATTACCTATCCAGCAACTGGTGATGCCGCACTTGATGCTGAAGCATTTCGTAAATGGCAATTCATTAGACTACCAGAAGAATTAGGTGGTGCCAAAAAAGATACGAGTGCTATACGAGCTTTTAGTATGATTTGTTTGCATCTTTGGTGTTTGTGGAAATATTGGCCAGATGATGGAAGAAAGAGAGGAGAGTGTCCTTGTCATGGAAGCATGTATGATCCTGTAACTGGAACAGCTTTTATTGGACCTGCCTCAGTTCAAGCTGCACCTTCAAACACATTACCTCAGTTAACTTTAGAGGTTGATTCAGATGGTTTTGTATTCATTTTACCGCCAAAGTTTAATGCAAATGAAAACGGAGTAATAGGATATGGCCGTTTCGCTTAAACGTAGAACAGGAGCTGTTGGCTTCTTCTACTGGTTATGGGATGGCATAGATAGAACCATCTTTACTGGAATCAAGTTTTCATTTCCAGCTAGGTTTGTAAGTCCATTTGGTTTCTTAGGAATGCTTACTTTTATTGTATTTATTATTCTTGGAGTATCTGGAGCTCTTCTCATGTTCTATTACCAACCAATATTAGATAGGGCTTGGGATAGTGTTCAATTCATTAATGATGAAGTTCCGTTTGGTTTTCATATTAGAAACATACACTATCATGGTTCTAATGCAATGGTTCTCTTAGCAGTTCTTCACATGTACTATCAATACTTTAGTGGACGATACAAAATAAGAAACGAAGTATTGTGGATGACGGGTGTAATTCTTGGAGTTGTTACAATTCTAGAAGCATTTACAGGATATGATGTTATTTTTAGTGAGAGAGCAGAACTGGCAATTAGCATTGCAGCATCACTAACTACATCCATACCGGTAGTTGGGCCGACTATTCGTGATGCAGCGCTTGGCAGTGGCTTTTCAGACTTTGTATTGAGGTTTTATGCCCAACACGTATTCTTGTTACCAATTGTTATGTTGGGTTTAATGGCAGTTCACTTCCCAAGATTCCTTGTATTTGATGTGCCAATGGTGATGGCAATTTCTGGTGCTATTCTAATTACAGGTGGTGTCTTCCCAATTGATCTTGGATTCAAGTTTGAGCCTACAGTTCCGCCCGGTGTTACAGTTCCTGAATGGTATTTGACTGGAATCTACGCATTCATGAGAACACAGTATGACAAGTTTGTCACAGGTTTACTCTGGCCGTTACTATTTATCATATCATTTGTCTTGATTCCCTTTATCGATAGATACAAGAAATTTTCTTGGAGAGACAGACCAATAATTACCGCATTTGGAATAACTAGTCTTGCTCAAATCATGGTCACTACATATTGGGGCTTTTACATCTCGCCTGACATTTCGGTTCCACTTGTAGAGCGTTTGGTAATTGATCCGATATTCTTCTACTCTACTATGATATTGATGGTTCCATTAGGATTTGGCTTTACGTATATGATGATTAAACTTGCAAATGAGGCTGAGAGAAAATCAAAGATTGCAAAAAGTACTGGTCCAAAGAAGGTAGCGACAATCAATCTTTCAGAAAAATGGATCAACTGGGTTTTAATAGCATTATTGGCATTCCAAGTCTTCTTAAACATTGCAGCATATAATGCAGCATTAACAGGAATGAAGAATGTATCTTTGTTCTTTGTTGGTGTAATATTGCTAGTGTTTGCTGGATTCTTCCATGTTTACAGATATGCAATGAGCCAGCAAAAGAACGCACCTCCACCACCACCAACACCTGTACAAGATGAAAAACCAAAACTTGCAGAACCCACTGCATCTGTAGAACCAAGTAAGTTGCCTGAAGAAAAACCAACAGAATCAAAACCACAACTTAAAGAAATAGCACCTGAAGTTTCATCTCCAAAGACACAAGCAAATCTTGGAGTTGGCGCAGACATTAATCCAAATCTTGGCTCTAATGATATCAATAAACCATGATCCTAAAAATCCTAAACAAGCTTTATAAGAACTTGAGAGGCTAAAAAATTATGAGTGCGTCCACATCTAGTCACGCATATGGCATTGGACTAATTGCACTTATTGTTGGCATGTCTGCAACTTTAGTTTTTTACACTTCATTTTATCTTCCAGAATCCCTAGCAAAACCTTCTGTTGACGAGCATATTTTGAATCCAGAAAAAGACTTGATTATTCAAATTGTTCCAGGTGCCGTAATTGAAGGGAATGAAAACTATGTTCCAAACAAAGCTGAGGCACTCCTGACCATTAATAATAAGGTGATTTGGGAAAACCTGGATGACACTGCACATACTGTAACACCTGATCACAGACATGCAGATGCATATAGCGGGGACTTTGGTTCCACTGGAGTCCTCAAACCGGGTGACACATATGAATTTCTATTTACAGAACCACAAGAAGTTCATTATCACTGTCAACCACATCCATGGATGACTGGTTCTGTTATTGTAGACAAGAGTAGATTCTAGTTAGAATATTTTGCAAATATTATCTGACTCTCAATTTCCTTGTGTTGTTCAATAATTGATGCTCTGAATTTTATTTCATGCTCTTGCTTTGGCTCAAATGCAATTAGCGCAGAAAACTCTACTGTATTTTCAGCCATTGAATCTTTGTTGATAAATAATCTGGAGACATTCTGTGAAATTTTTTTCCCATTGTATGACTTGTAAATTATATGCTCATTTGAATCTGAAATCTGAGTATTAATTACTACCCCGTCATATATGCCTGGATATGATACAGAAATAATTCCTTTTATCTCTGAATTAGGATGAATCTCTGTTGAATTTAATTTAAAATCAATGTCTTTCACGAGAATACCTAATTAATTTAGCATTAATAATTTTGTTAAATGGGCCCAAAGGGCTTCGATCCCTTGACCATTGGATTAGAAGTCCAACACTCTATCCATGCTGAGCTATAGGCCCAAAAACATAGCAAATAATTGCCATTTTAAGGGTTTACAGCCACTTTTTTTTGTAATTCTCTCTTTCCATTTTGAAGAGAAACTGCTGTGCATATCCTGCAAATGGACCAAAATAATTTACAATTTTTTGGTGCAGTATGTTATATTGTTTTTCAGTAATTGTTTTTGTATTGATTTTAAAATTCTCATCATAGTATTTTTCTAAAATTCTGACCATCCATCTATCCAATGGAAATGCCTCAAGCTTGTTTAATGAAAACAACAAAACACAATCTGCTACTTTGTTTCCAACACCTGGAATGGTACATATTGTTTTTTTTGCCTCAGCATAATTTGATTTTTTCAAATTTTCAAAATCTATTTTTTTAGACCAAACTAAATTTGCAGCCTCTTTGATAAATTTTGCACGATATCCAACCCCACAATCTTGTAGATCGACAATAGATGCCTGGGATATATTTTGTGGTTTTGGAAACAAAAAAAATTCTTGATTATCAAATTTCACTTTATCCCCAAATTTAACACAAATATTTTCTAAACTCTGTTTAATCTTTGGTATGTTGGAGTTTGACGATACAATAAATGAAATCAAACACTGAAACGGATCCTGTTGCGTTATTCTTAATCCCAAGTATCTTTTTACTGCATTTTTTGTTGTTTGGTCTTTTGTAATTGATTTAATTATCTTGCTCATATTGTCTTTTTTTCTAAAAAAGTCTGTTTGCTTTTTCTTATATGATGTAATTTTACCTGAATTACTGATCTTTAGAATATCCTGGCCATCAATGCCATACCAATAATCTTCATATTTTCTCCAAAGAAAAACTTGACCGCTATTAATTGAATTATAGGCACTTATTGAATTAAAATTTTGCATCTTAGACAGTAATAATGTCATTGGCTTTTGGAGAAAAAGTTTCTAAACCAAATTTCTCATAAATCTCTTTAGCAAACATTTCACAGGATTCAGTATCACCGTGAACTGTACAAACTTTAGGATTGCCCTTGATCTGCTTTATCATATCAAATAATTCATTCCTGTCTGCATGTCCAGAAAAATCAAACTGTTTGACTTCTGCAGTAACATGAATGTCTTTACCTCTTGAAGATACCTTTCCAGTTTCAAGAAGCTTTCTTCCTGGTGTTCCTTCTCCTTGATATGACACTAGAGCGATTCCATTTTTATCATTAAATGATAGTTGTTGCAAATAATATACAGCGTTTCCTCCAACCAACATTCCTGCAGGGGATATTACAACACATGGTTCTTCCATTGCACGTTTTCTCTCACTATGTTCTCTAATTGATAATGCGTTGTTTATGGCATCTGAAAAAACTTTAGGATCTCGTAAATAATCTGGATGTCTAAACATGATCTCATTTACTTTTAATGCCATACCATCCATGATAATTCTGTGCTTAAATTTTGCACTCCTTAAAATACAAGCAATCTCCTGAGAACGCTCAACTGAAAATGATGGAATGAATAATGTTCCCTTCCTATCCATCACTTCGTTTGCAAACTCGATCAATTCTTTTTCAGTTTCTTTTCTAGGTCTTTGTTCAGTCATTGCATATGTGCTCTCAGTAATCAACAAATCAATTTCCCCGACATCCAAGTCCATCTCTCGAAGCATTCTTGAGCCATTTGTTTTGATATCTCCTGTATAGAAAAGACGTTTTTTTTCTGATTCAACTAAAACTGTACTGCCTCCAATCACATGTCCTGATTCTCTTAGTTCAAAAGTTGCATTTCCCTTTGTAACTTTCTGTCTATATCCAATTTCTTTGGCATTCTTCATCATATTGTTTAGTTCGGGAATATCAAATGGATGTGAATTCTTTTCAATTTTCAGCATATCCTCGATTAATAACTTTGATAAATCAAAGGTTGGAGGTGTTGCATAGACATCTGTATTGCCACTTACAAAAAGTGATGGGACATTTCCTGAATGATCAAGGTGTGCATGTGTAATTATTATTGCATCCAAATCCTTTGGTTTTACATGGATTGGATACTGAGGCGGTGTCCCCCTTCTTCCAAATAAAACCCCATAATCAAGTAAAAGGTTTGTTCCATTACAATTTAATAGAAAACCAGATCTGCCAACTTCATTTGCAGCTCCTAAAACTTTAACATCCAAGAATTAAACTAAATTTCTGACAACGTTAAAACCTTCTTAGAGAATACCAGATCATTATGCCTGTCATGGAATCTACAAAAGCTTTAATTAGTGTAAGCTAAGATTCGATCCTCATGGGAAGAAGCTTCCAAGAATGGTTAGGACAACAAGATCAAGCCGTCGTCGCTAAAACACGT
>JABDKK010000140.1 GCA_013002265.1 Candidatus Nitrosopumilus sp.
AATAACATCAGCAATGTCTTCTCTTAGCATTGGCTCACCACCAGTAATTTGCATTGAATTTCCTGGAATTGGTCTCTCAGCCCTTAGTGTCTTCATCATTGCTCGAACTTGAGTATGATCTGGTTCATACATGTAAGCGCCTTCAAGACCTTTCTTCACATAGAAAAAGCAATACCAGCATGTTAAATCACATCTGTTAGTTACAATCATGTTTGCCAGACCACTGTGAGACAAGTGATTAGAACACAATCCACAGTTGTTTGGACAAGAACATTTGTCAATCATTACATTTGGAGCATGTGCGCCTTTACCATCCATCCAGTATGTGCTGAATTTCTTGTACATCTCATAAGAGCCAAAATACAACTCTTCACATTCGCCGTGAGTCGGACATACTTTGGACATGAAGACTTTGTTATCACGTTCAAAGACCTCTGCATCTAAAATCATGTTACAGTCAGGGCAGATACTTTGAGTGAAACGTATTGTAGATTTTTTACCTAAATTTTTAGTTGATTGATTAGATATCTGAATTAAAGCCATGCCTATATCGGAGTTTTTTCTAAATTAGTATATAATCCATTTCATACTTGGCCCCGTGTGCAATTTAGGATACATGCATACCTGATTTAAATAGCAAAAATGATCGACTAGATCGCATGAGCATATCTGATAAGACAAAAAAAGCACTTGAAAAAATTGGTCTTACAAGTTATGAGATCAGAACATTTGCTGCATTGTTAAAGTCAGGAGAGCTAACAGCATCAGACCTAAGTCAAAAATCAGGAGTCCCATATTCAAAAATTTACGAAGTATTAGGAACTCTAGAAGATAAAGGTTGGATTGGATCAGATGATGCAAGACCTACAAAATACTTTGCAAAATCACCATCAACAGGATTAGAAACTACAAAGCAGAAAATGGAAAATGATTTTTCTCAAAACCAAAGTGTTATTCTAAATGAGTTAGTTCCCTTGTATGAAAAAAGTGGAACTAGCGAGAGGCCAGATATTTGGGTTTTATCAGGAGCTGTAAACATTGCAGCTAAAATTTTAGAAATGGTGGAGACTTGCCGTAATGAAGTGATGATTGCACTGCCAGAAGCTGGAGAAGAATTAGTAAAACAAGCATTACCAAAACTAAGATCACTTCACGACAAAGGAGTAGACATTACAATACTAACATCAGACAAAATGGGTAAAGAATCCATAAAGGCAATCAAGAGAGTTGCTACTGTAAAAATTAAAAAAGGTTTGTTTGGTGGAGGTATAATTTCAGACAAAAGATATGTTGTTATTTTGTTAGGTCCTGAAATAGGCGGTACAAATACATCAGATGTTGTTGCAATTTGGGCAGATCACGCAGGATTGGCAGGATTTGCACGTAATTACTTTGAATATTTATTAAAAGATTCAAAGGTAGTATAGTATGGATTCCCTAGATGATGATGAAGTTCTTTTTGTAGGAACTGCGGATGCTGAACATGTAGAGATGTATCTAAAGGCAATTTGGCATATTAAAGAGAGAGGAGAAGAAGTTAAGATTAGCACGATAGCAAAAATGCTCAATGTAAGGCAACCAAGTGTAGTTCAAATGCTCAAGAAATTAAATGGTAAAAATTTGGTAAATTACAACAAAGCTGGAGTCAAACTCACTGAAGAGGGAGAAAAAATTGGATCCAGCATGATGAGAAATAGCAGATTATTGGAAGTTTTAATGGATAGTGCTCTCAAAGTAGAAATTGACGAAGAAATGGTTTGTGGAATTGAACATCATATGAATAAACAATTTACCGATGCATTGTGTACAATGTTAAAACATCCCAGAAAATGTCCCCATGATCATGAAATTCCAATGGGTGAATGTTGCAAATCTGCAGAGTAAATTTATCCCAAAAGATATATCATCTCAAAAATAATATTTAATCATGGCATGTTTTTGTGGCTGTGAAACATATGAAAAGTATGAAGATGGATTCAAAATTGCTTGTGTAAAATGTGGTCATGGACCACAAAATCATGATGAGGAGTTCAGAGCAGCTGCAAGAAAGAACGAGTCACAAAGTCAAAAACGTGATGCAGACTTTGGATGACTATTCACCAATAATTTTAACTAAAACTCGTTTAGGTCTTTTTCCATCAAACTCACCATAGAAGATTTGCTCCCAAGGGCCAAAATCTAACTGACCATTAGTAATTGCAACTACTACTTCTCTACCCATTACTTGTCGCTTCAGATGTGCATCAGCATTGTCTTCACCTGTATTGTTGTGTTCATATTGAGAGATTGGTTCATGTGGTGCTAATTCTTCTAACCACTTTTCGTAATCGTGATGCAGACCACCTTCATTGTCATTAATGAATACACTTGCAGTAATGTGCATTGCATTTACAAGGCAAAGACCTTCTTGTACTTTGCTTTTAGAAACTAATTTTCTAACATCTGGTGTGATGTTCATAAATGCTCTTCTAGTTTTAACTTGAAATGTCAAATAGTCAGTTAATGATTTCATGTATTTAATAGAAAATCATCCATTATAATACTAAAGCAGGCTCAGAACTCAAGATCCTCATCATCAATCAAAGGGATAGATTCATCATAGCCTGCACGCCATATTTCAGGCAGATTCCTATTGAGTCTTTCAAGAAGCTTGATAAATGGCCAAGAGTTCAGTCATTCAAAATGGTTGCAATAGATACTCCTGCCTCATTGGAAAGTTTTAGAAGATTTATCATTTCAAGTACCTGTAAATCTTATGCTCCAAGAAGTTATTTGGATGATTTTGAGGTTTTTGCAGAGCGAGAAGATGAACTTGGGGCAATTTATGTAGAGGCTGCTGACAAAGTTACATTAAAAAAAATTAGAGACATTACATTTGTTAATGCACGAGATGTTCTTGGAATAATTTATAATTCAAAAAGTGGAAATACATCTCTAAAATGGAGACAAATTAGAAGAACCAATGGAAAGGTCTCCGGTGAAGCGTCTGCAAACTCACTAACAAATTTGGCAGAATCAGGTGTTCTTACATTAGATTGGGTTGAAAACTACCTCAAGAAAAAATCTGAAGAAACAAAGACAAATGAAGTAACCAGCTAAACTCTTTTCTTTCTGAATAATAGAGAGGTACCATGATTACAAAAATTATAGATGAAAATTCAATATCTGTAATTCCAGAAGATTCAGATGATCTATTGAATTTGCGTCGCATAATTAAGGAAAATGATAAAGTTGTTGGAGATACAACTAGAGTACTAAAACAAGATAAAGATTATTCAAGACCAGACAAGGGTGAAAGGATCAAGATTAGAATAGCATTGACTGTCGAAAAAATCTCATTAGATGATGTTTTAGATAGATTAAGAATTGGTGGGACAATTTCTGAATCAAATAATGACTCTGTCCCACATGGATCACACCATTCATTTATTCTTAAAGTAAATGATGGAATTACTATTTCAAAGAAAAAATGGTTGCCAATTGAAAAAAACCTCTTACATACTAGCAACAATCAGTTGGGATTTGTATTCATTGCAATAGACACTGGGGATTGTGGAATTGCCAGACTAAGAGGAACTCATTTGGAGTTTATGCCAAATATTTATTCAGGTTCCGGTGGAAAGCGGTACAAAACTAATTTTAATATTGAAAAATTCTTTGAGCACATACAACAAGCAGTTTCAACTATTATCAAAGAAGGGGATTCAGTAGTAATTTTTGGTCCTGGTGAAACCAAAAAAAGATTTTCAAATTTTCTTGCTAAATCTCAAAAATACAAAATTCAAGTTGTTGAAGGAATTGATTCAGGTGGAGAAGATGGTATTTACACATTTACCAAATCTAAAACAATGCAGGAGATAATGTCAGATAGTAAGTTAGCAAAGGTTTCAGCAATAATTGACGAGGTAATGGTTTTAGTAAATAAAAAAAGTAGAAAATTTACAATGGGATTTGATGAAACCCATAATGCAAATAAAATGGGAGCAGTTGACTCACTAGTTTTTTCTGATAAGGCTATTCAAGAAATTGATGAGCAAAAAGTGATTGATTTTTTAAATGATGTTGAAAGTAAAGGGGTCAAAATTTACAGTGTGGATTCATCAACCGATATTGGCTTGAGGGTTACAGGTTTGGGTGGAATTATTTCTATATTGCGATATCCTGTTGAATCCTAAATTGTGGATTCTGTTAACCAATTCAGATATGGCTTGTTAATTGATGAAATGTAGATTTCTGCAATTTCAGGAACATCATATGGATGAGTTTCCTGAATCCTCTTTTTTAGAAATTTTTTATTTTTAGTCAATGTTTTGAATATTGCAAGATATTCTGATGTATTTTCTATTTTTTTATTCCAAGAATAAATCGAAGAAATTTTTGAAATGTTTACACAGGCCACAGTCTTATTTTTTACCAGCTCTTTTGCAATTTTTAAAATTGATTTTTTATCGGGATAAGTTGAAATTATAATAACTGGTTTCATAGTAACCGATAAATGTCCGTACTTTAAAAAATTAACAATTAGTTTGGAACTTGATTTTATTACTCAGAATTCGATTATCTATGTGTTAATTGCATGGGTAGCAATTGTTATAATTGCAAAAGGTCTAAAATTTGAAAAATATGGGTTTGAAATAAAGGCCTACAGTCTAGTTTACAAAAATAAACAAGTTAATTCAGTTTTACTTAAAATTCTGAGTAGAACAAAAAGAGGAATTAGAGTATTTGCAGATGTAAGTGTGATTTCAGGTTTTATTATGATGGGTTTTGCCTTTTGGTTTTTACTAAATAACGTTTCAAACTTTTTTGTAGCTCAAAGCGAATTTTCAGAATTAACTGTTTTAATTCCAGGAGTCACATTGACATCGTCATCGTCAATAACTTATTTTTTGTTATCAATTCCAATTGTACTTGTTATTCATGAGGGAGCACATGGAATTGTTGCCGCATTAGAAAAAATTAAGATCAAAACAGGAGGATTTGCAATATTTATTGCAATGTTTGCAGGTTTTGTTGAACCAGATGAAGAAGAGTTTGATAAAGCTAAAAAGATTTCAAAATTAAGGGTTATTGGTGCAGGTGCCACATCAAACGTAATTTTTGCATTTGTGTTAGGAGCAATCCTATTAACAAATCCGTTTTTTGCAATGGTTTTACCTGAACCACTTTTGAGTACATTCTATGATCTACCAGATGGTGTTTTGATTTTATCAATTATTGAAAACTCTGGAGCAGAAAAAGCTGGATTACAGGCAAATGACATCATAACTTCAATTAATGACATACCGATTTTTAGTCCAATAGATTTTCCCAGCTTGAATCCGGGAGAAATTGCAAGTGTTACTGTAATTAGAGATGGTCAATTATTGAACTTTGGTGTAGAAATTACCCCATCACCAGACGATCCTGAAAGAGGTTTAATTGGAATAATGAGAGACAATACATTTGCATACAAACCAGTAATGAGCTTTATTGAGTGGAATGATCCTAATGTTTCAATGTTTTTGTTGTGGCTTTGGATGATTTCATTTTTTATTGGAATAATCAACATGCTTCCATTACCAATTCTAGATGGTGGTAAATTTATTCACACAATTATAGATAAGAGAATTTCAGACAAATCAATTAATGGTGTAATGTGGGGAATTTACGCATTCACTTTTATCCTATTTGGTCTCAATATTGCTTTATCATATATTAAATCTGGATGGTTTACAATCTAGAAAATACCTAAAGAATCATTAATGAAAAATAGTATCAAAAATTATGCAGTGTGACAGATGTGATAATCAAGCAGTCTATACAAGAAAGTATTCAGGTCAAAAATTATGCTCAGATTGTTTCTCTTATTCTATTTTAAGAAAAACAGCTAAAACTATTTCAAAATACAATATGATAAAACATAACGAGTTAGTTGCAGTTGCAGTGTCAGGGGGAAAAGATTCTTTGGCACTATTAAAAGTAATTCATGAAATGGCATCTACTCATAATTTTAAAATTAAAGTAATAACAATTGATGAAGGAATTCCAGGATACAGAAATGAGGCATTAGAAATAGTTGAAAAATTTTGTGATAAATTAAATGTGGAGCATAAAGTTTATTCTTACAAGGATCTCTTTGAGTTAACCCTTGATGAAGCCTTAGAGTTAAGAGAAAGTGAAAAAACATCGTCTTGTTCAATTTGTGGAACTCTTAGAAGACGTGCAATTGATTATGCTGCAAAGGATATTGGTGCAGATGTAATTGCAACAGGTCATAATCTTGATGACACACTTCAAACATTTGTTATTAACATGCTTTCAGGCGATACAAATAAAATTGGATGGATGGATCCTGATACAGCCAATAATTCAATAAGAAAAATAAAACCATTTTGTGAGATCTACGAATCAGAAATTGTATTTTATGCATTTACAAATGATTTACCTTTTCAATCAGAGCCTTGTCCACATATGAATGAGGGAATAAGAACTGAGATTCGAGAATTTCTTAACACTTTAGAGAATCAACACAGTGGAATAAAAAATAATTTGTATCAATCAGTTATCAAAGTATCTCAGATAGTAAAGAATTCTAATTCAAAAATTAAAATAAATTGTGAGAAATGTGGTAATGAATGCACTGGAAATGTGTGCTCTGTGTGTAACATGGTTTTAAAACTAAAAGAAAATCAAACCTAATGCAAATATAACATACTTTCTAAGAAAAAATGGTAGTAGGTAGGATCAGGGTGCCAGCCGTGCCCTATTCTGAAACCGGCTATATGCAGAGATCAGCAACTGTTGGGTAAATCTCTAGATGGGTAATTCCCGCTGGGTGTGCGGAAATGAAATCACGCCGAGGCGGGTGGTTGCAGGACTAGAATTATCTGAAGGGGTAACGTCTAAGACCGAACCATCGAAAGGGATGAGGTCCGGGAGGGAGCAATCCTAAGGTGGAGCATCCACGCTTCCTCGTC
>JABDKK010000166.1 GCA_013002265.1 Candidatus Nitrosopumilus sp.
GTGTTTTCACCATAACTTCAAGATGTGTTGACTTTATTTTTCCAATCTCCTCAATTGCGGATTTAGAATATACATCTAATTGGATCAGAACCTGGGGCTAAATCCATTACACTTAGTTCTTTAACACTTCTTACCTCAACTCCTGGAAGTGCACCTGTTGCCTTTGAGAGGTTTGAGGAATTTGAGGTTACAAACAATACACTCTTTCCAACTTTTTTACTTCTTCCTCTTAATCTTGCTTGACCAGATCTTGGTTTTCTGGTATCTAATCTTTCTAAGTCTTGTGATAATTTCAAAGAATCTAATACTTTGGTAACTTCATTAGTTTTGGAAATTGTTTCAATGTCATCAGATACTATGATAGGGAATGATTCAATTCCATCGACTTTGTGGCCTCGTAATTCTACAAGTTTTTTAGATGCCGTTGCTGCAATTGCTGAACATAATGCTAATTTGTTTTCTTTTTTGTTTAATTTTTTATAAATTACTTTTTCAACAATTGGTGGATGTGCTTGTCTGCCGCCTCTAGTTGAAGCAACTTCTGCTCCTTGACCTTGTCTACCGCCACCGCCACCTTGCATTCTTGCTACACGGGATACACCTTGACCTGTTGGAGGATCATTTGAGTCTGCTACGACATCCATACCTGCCATTGGCTTTCTTCCTTGTCTTTGGAATTTGTGGGATGTTAAATTCGTGAATGCTTTGTGAATTAGTTCTTTTCTAAATGGCGTTGAGAAAATTATTGGAAGTTCTACTTCAGAATCTTTAGTTCCAGTAATTGTATAGGATGCAATCTTCATTATACTACAACCTCCAGAATATTTGGCTTGGTAATTTTAGTTGGTGCATTTCGAATTTGACTTCTTAGTTTAATTAACCTCTTGTATGTTCCTGGAACTGATCCTTTTAGAATTATGAAATCTCCTTTGACTAAACCAAAGTGTTTGTATCCTCCATCTGGGTTAATTTTAATTTCATCTGATTCTGTATTTCCCATAATCATTATTCGTTTATCATATTCAACTCTTTGATGGAATCCTGTTTGACCTGCTCTTGGAACTGTGTACATGATACTCTGAGGTGAAATAGGACCTAGTGAACCAACTTCCCTAACTGTTTTTCTTGATTTGTGTTGTTTCTTTTTTACTCCCCATCTTTGAATAACACCTTGCCATCCTTTGCCTTTTGTAATTGCAGCAACATCAACAGTTGCACCAGTTTCAAAGATTTGATCAATCTTGATTTCTTTTCCAAGTAATTCTTTAACATGTGTAAATTGTTTTTGTATATCTCCTCCACTAACTGATGCTTCAAAAATATATGGCTTTTTTTGCTCTAATCCAGCTGCACTTGGAGATACTGCAACAATGGCAAAAATTTCTTTAATTTTACCTAATCTTTTTTCTGCAATTTCTAATGCTCCTTCTTTATTTTTTAAAGTAATTTCTTTTGCAATAAATTTTGGAATGTCTTCTGCATAAACATCAAATTCTGCATGCATTCCATCATGATCTTTTGAATATCCTCTAATTCCTAATATTAGAACTGGCGGGGTAACCAAGACCGTACCTAGACTTACTAGTTGTTTTCCGGCGTTTGGTGTTTTATCACGGTCATCAATTGTAACAATCTGTACACAACCTGCTTTGAAACCACAATGAGCTAGAATTTTTGGTTCTTCAGAATTGATTTTTGGCCATGCTCTGATTCTTGCTTCCATACTTTTGGCACGTCCTCTAGGAGAATATGCAAGACTTCCTCTTCTTGGTTGATGGTTTTTTCTAGCACCCATGAATAAAACGCATCATCGATTACCCTCTATTAAACCATGTGAGATGTCGTTAACCACTTTAAAATTTGTGGTTAACCATCTATTCCTAAATTTTATGGTTTCAGCAAATCAGATACTGCATTCCAAATTGTAATTGCGCCAAGAATTACTCCAAAAAACCCGATCCCAATAGCCAATAATAAAAAATTCTTTCTTTCTTTCATACTATGATGATCTTTGTGAATTAATTATTGCTAACGTTCCAAGAAGTGCTTCTTCAAGTCGAACTGTCTCTGTTGCCTGATTAGGAAAAAAGTTCAGTACTTTTGCGTTTTGTACATTTTTCATTTTGCTCCCAAGAATTTCATGCACTCCCTTTTCAGGCGATCCAAAGACTACAAGTGTGTCTTGATCTGAGTTTGTATATTTTGATAGTTGTTCTCTGGTTGCAGTTTTACCTTTTCGTGAAGTGATGATGATATTTCCTTTCCATTCATCTAAAAGTGAGAAAAGATTTGCTCTTTCTTTAACATTGTATCCCCAATACACTGGAATTTCGTTTTTTTCAATTTCTTTAATAGAAAATGTTGGATGACCCTCTTTGAATTGTATTGTTACTCTTTTCCCAATAGATGTTTTTCCAAAGAATTGAATTAATTGATTAATTCCAACATCTACAAATTTTTTGCCTTTGATACTTACTACAATTCCTTCTCTGATATCACCGCGATTAATTTTTTTTGGATTTGCAGGCGTTATGTGGCTTGGAATTCTTAATGGGTGTAATACTCCTGCAAATTTTAGATCATTCATTTTTGGAAATAACCTCCTTCGTAAAAATTGCGGTGTTTCTAGATATTTTAAAATCATCATCATCAATCCTCCATCTGTTTTGTTATTGCCCTCTTGGTAAACATAGATTATGTCAATTTTAAAAATAGCACAGGCTCTAGCTAACACCGATATTTTTCTAGTTTTGTCTATCTTTAGTGATTCATCAGAAAGTGCTGATTCGGGGATTGCTACTGATAATTTCAATGTAATTTAATCTCACAATCTGTTAAGATGATTAGTTTTTATCGTGTGGATATTTTTCTTTTGCAATTTTTGCATATTTTTGAATTTGTTCTTCACTAACTAATTCATACATACCTGTATCTATTTTTATGGATGCCATTCTAATGTGACTAGTTCCTTCTTTGTCTTCACTAGATAGATAAATTCCTGCAGTTGCTAGAACAGATGCATCTTCCAAAGAAAGATCACTATTGTAAGTTTTTTCTAAAAAGTCTGTCACTTGATCAGAACCAGAACCGATTGCAATTGCATCATATGATATGTATGTGCCACTAGGATCTGTGAGAAACAATTGTGGCGAATTATTTACTACGCCACCTAAAATGAGTGCAACACCAAATGGTCTTACTCCTGCATATTGTGTATATTGTTGACTTTGATCTGCTAAATGTTTAGCAATGGTTTCTACTTCAACTGGTTCATCATAAATCATTTTATTACTTTGTGAGAAAAATCTTGCATTATCTACTTGACTTCTTGCATCTGGGATATATCCTGCTGCTGCAACACCCACATGATCATCTATTTGGAAAATCTTTTGTGCTGTTTCTGAAATTTGTAACTTTCTTGGTTTTTCTTCAACTGCGATAATTATTCCTTCCTTACATTTTATTCCGACTGCAATGGTTCCTCTTCTAACAGTTTCAATTGCATATTCTACTTGATATAATCTACCATCTGGAGAAAATACAGTAATTGCTCTATCATAACCTTGTTGTGCAGGAAGCATTTGATTCCAATGCTTTGAAAGTTTAATTTAAGTCTAGCCTATCAAGTCTGGCATGAGATTTGAAATTGAATTTTCGGGACATGAAAATATTAGATCAAATCATCAAAAAACTATCGAGATTACTAAAGAGTCAGATTTAACACCTCAGGGTGATTGCATTATTGGAGTTAGTGCAACTTCAAGCTGTGCTGACTTGCCACCTGAATTAAAAAATAAACTAAAGGATCCTAATGCCAAGGTGTCCATTACAATCTCTGTTGGAAAACATGACTTTGTAATTAATGGTAAAGGCCATACTGATCTAATTCTTTCTCATGATGAAGACATTGTGATTAGAAAAAGTGACTTTATTTGTCCAAGAACCTTGGCATTAAAATGTGACAAAGCTTCTGATTTAATTCCTCGAGATATGGTATCATTACTACAAGATCCAAAAACCAAAGGCCTCTTTAGCATTAATGTTGAATGATACTGTGACAATTTTATACTCAATAAATTAACATGTTTTATGGGAAGAAAAACAAATTTTTTAATTTTAATTCCATTAGCTGTTTTTGCAGCAGTGATTATAGGATTTGGAATGTATAATACAATATGTAAAAATGCTAACATTCCGTTGAATTGCTAATTCCAAACATCTTTGGTATAATCTTTTCTAATTTTTCCTGATTTGGTTAATTCTAGTTTAGCAAGATTTTCTTAAGTCATGCCTTCTTCAATTTATTATGACAAAACCAAATGTCGAGCTTCCTATATCAAAGAAACCCACGGATTTAGAACTAAAAAAATTAAAAGAATACTTTAAAGAAATGCCCATTGAAGAAATTCTTACAGGGCTTAAATTTGCAAAAAATAGATGGTCTGCAAAGGATGCTGGAACACTCAAGGTAGGAAGAAAAAGTATTATTCAAAAAGAGATTCATTCAGTAACTACTGAGCAAGCTCAGTGGAGATTAAAAAATTGGAAGATGATGATAGCAAATTATCGAAGACGTGGATATAGTTATCCTACTATTTCAAGAATAAAAAAAATTTTAATTCAAAAAAGTAAAAAGAAAACAAAATAATATAAAAACTAATTATCTTAGTTTAGATAAAAATATCTGATTTCTTCTCTACGATTTGGTGTTTTAGACTATCTGGAACATCTGGAATTACAGCTTTTGTTTGACCTGCAATTACACTGTGTGCTTCTTCAAGAATTGCCAGCGTGTCTGCATTTGTTTCAGTTCCTACGCTCATGGAATCTCCAACACTCATAGATGAGCCAGACATTACAT